>NZ_DBIC01000024.1:0-10416 GCF_002296545.1 Herbaspirillum sp. UBA812
CAGCGTGCAGTGCTGGCGGCTGGTGGCCTTGCCGCATTATCCGGCGCTGGTGTGGGAGCAGGGACCGTGCCGCATCGCCGGTGAAGTCTGGGAAGTGCCCGACACCATGATGGCGCAGCTGGATCGCTTCGAGGAAGTGCCGGTGCTCTACACGCGGCAGGAGATCGAGGTGGAGCTTGAAGCGCCGGACCCTGCGCAGCCGGGCCACTTGCTGATGGCCCATGCGTATTTCATGCCGGCCGCGCTGGCCGCTGCCGGGCGCGAGCTGCACGAGGGCTGCTGGCCGGCATGAAGAGGGGACTGGTTTATTCGGCCAGCAGCGTTTCGATATCGGAAATCATTTCCTCAGGGCGCGTCTGCGGCGCATAGCGCTTGAAGACGGTGCCGTCACGTCGCACCAGGAACTTGGTGAAATTCCATTTGATGGCCTTGCTGCCCAGGAGGCCCGGCGCTTCCTTCTTCAGGTACTGGTAGAGCGGATCGGCCTGGTCGCCATTGACATCGATCTTGGCGAACAGCGGAAAGCTCACGCCGTAATTCTTTTCGCAGAAGGCACCGATTTCCTCGGCATTGCCCGGCTCCTGCGCCCCGAACTGGTTGCAGGGGAAACCCATCACTTCCAGCCCGCGTGCGTGGAACTGGCGATGGATGGCTTCCAGGCCGTTGTATTGCGGGGTGAAGCCGCACTTGCTGGCGGTATTGACGATGAGCAGCACCTTGCCGCGCAGCTGTTCCAGCGGGAAGGGCGTCTAGTCGGCCAGCTGGGGCTGGAAATCGTAGAGAGTGGTCATGGATCGTTCCTTGAGGCTAGCATCGGTGTGGCCGCCATTCTAAACCGCTGTGCGCGGGCTTGCTTGGGGCCGCCCGTACGGGGGATCAGGCCTGCAGGCCGTGTTCGCGTGCGCTTGCCGCACTGATGCGTCCCTGTTGCACCAGCAGCGACAGGCTTGCCTGCAGCGTCTGCATGCCCTGCGCGGCACCGGCCTGCATGGCCGAAAGCAGTTGCGCGCTGCGTCCCTCGCGGATGAGGTTGCGCACCGCCGCCGTGGCCACCAGCACTTCATGGGCCGCCACCCGTGCGGCACCGTCAGCGGCCGGCACCAGGACCTGCGCGACCACGCCCTGCAGTGCCTCGGCCAGCAGGGCGCGCGCGGTGTCCTTCTCGCCTTCGGGGAAGGCATCGATGATGCGATCCACTGCGCGCGCGGCCGAGGCCGCATGCAGCGTGGCCAGCACCAGATGGCCGGTCTCGGCGGCGGTCAGGGCCAGGCGGAGGGTCTCCGTATCACGCAGCTCGCCGACCAGCAAGACATCCGGATCCTCGCGCAGCGCCGCCCGCAGGGCCTGCGCGAAACTGGCAACGTGGGTGCCGATCTCGCGCTGGCTGACCAGGGCGCGACAGGGCGTGTGCAGGAATTCGATGGGATCTTCGAGGGTGAGGATGTGGACCGGGCGCGTCTCATTGATGAGCCTGACCATGGCCGCCAGCGTGCTGCTCTTGCCCGACCCGGTCGGCCCGCTCACCAGCACCAGGCCATGCGGGCGGGTGGCCAGTTCGGCACAGGCGGGTGGGGCATGCAGTTCAGCCAATGCCGGCGGCTGCTGGCCCAGCGGGCGGATGGCTGCGGCCGGGCCGCGTTGCTGGTGGAAGGCGTGGATGCGGAAGCGGCCCAGTCCCGGCAGCGCCAGGGCGAAGTCGCAATCGGTCCCGGCGCGGTAGTGCGGTTGCAGGGGCGCGGGCATCACCGCCAGCAGGGATTGCTGCAGGTGAGCGCCGTCCAGCGGCTGCAGGTTGATGCGGCGAATGGCCCCGTGGACTCGCAGCAAGGGCGCGAGCCCCGCACAAAGATGCAGATCGGAAGCCTGATTCCTGACGGCAAATGCCAGTAGGGTGGCAATGTCCATTTATAATCCCGGCAAGGTTGGACCAACAATATCGTTATCTCCCTGCAGGCTGCCCCTTCCGGCTCCCGGATTATGTCGTCAATCGCTCAACACTTGCAACACGTGCAACAACAGATCGCCCAGGCCGCCGGCCAGGCCGGGCGGGTGCCGTCCTCGGTGCAGTTGCTGGCCGTTTCCAAGACCTTTGGACCAGAGGCGGTGGCCGAAGCAGTGGCCGCCGGCCAGCGCGCCTTTGGCGAAAATTATTTGCAGGAAGCGCTCGACAAGATCGCCGCGCTGCCCGCCCTGGTGCCGGATACGCCACTGGAATGGCATTTCATCGGCCCCATCCAGAGCAACAAGACCCGGCCCATCGCCGAGCACTTCGACTGGGTGCATTCGGTGGACCGTCTCAAGATCGCCCAGCGCCTGTCGGAACAGCGGCCTGAGGAACTGGGGCCGCTCAACATCTGTCTGCAGGTCAACATCAGCGCCGAAGCCAGCAAGAGCGGCCTGACCCCGGAGGAATTACCCGAGGTCGCGGCCCAGGTGGCGCAATTGCCCCGGCTGCGCCTGCGTGGCCTGATGGCGATACCCGCCCCCAGCGACGATATGAAGCAACAGCGCGCCGCCTTTGCAGCGGTTCGCGGCCTGTATGAACAATTGCGCACAGGCGGACTGCCGTTGGACACTCTGTCCATGGGCATGTCGGCCGACCTGGAGGCAGCGGTGGCCGAAGGGGCCACCATCGTGCGGGTCGGCAGCGCCATCTTCGGGGCAAGGCATTACGCGTGATGGCCCGTGAGGGGGCACGCGATTTGGCCCCTGTGAAGTTTTTTACCCAATCATCAAGCCTCAACACAAGACACAAGGAGCGGAAGTGAAGATAGCGTTCATCGGCGGCGGCAACATGGCAGCGGCATTGATCGGCGGACTGGCCGGCAAGGTCGCGGCGGCAGAAGACATCCACGTGGTCGATCTCAATGCCGATGCGCTGCAGGCGCTCAAGGACAAGTTCGGTGTGACCACCGCGCAGTCCATCGATGGCACCCTCGCCAACGCGGACGTGGTGGTGCTGGCGGTCAAGCCGCAGCAGATGCGCGAGGTGGTGGCCAGCTTGAAGCCCTTCATCGGGGCCCAGTTGATCGTCTCGATTGCCGCCGGCATCCGCATGGTGGACCTGTCGCGCTGGCTGGATGGCCACCAGGCCATCGTGCGCGCGATGCCCAATACCCCGGCCCTGATCGGCAAGGGCATCTCGGGCGTGGTACCGCATGCGCAGGTCTCGACCCTGCAGCGCGCCCAGGCCGATTCCATCCTCAAGGCCGTGGGCGAGACCCTGTGGCTGGACAGCGAAGAAAAGCTCGACGCCGTCACCGCCGTCTCCGGCAGCGGCCCGGCCTACGTGTTCTACTTCCTCGAAGCGATGGAGCAGGCAGCGGCCCAGCTGGGCCTGTCGCCGGAAGACGGCCTGCAACTGGCCAAGGCGACCTTCGCCGGTGCCACCGAACTGGCGCGCCGCTCCGATGAATCCGTGGCCACGCTGCGCGAGCGCGTGACCTCCAAGGGCGGCACCACCTATGCCGCGCTGACCAGCCTGGAGCAATCGGGCGTGAAGGGGGCTATCGTGCAGGCCCTGCAAGCCGCCGCCCATCGCAGCAAGGAGCTGGGCGACGAGTTCGGCAAGGCCTGATGGGACAGGCTGACCGCTTCCTGGGCCTGCTGGCGGCCTTGCCGCTGGCTTCCGTGCTGCTGCTGTCCGGCTGCGCCTCCACGGCCGACAGCGAGGGCTATTACACGGTCAAGCGCGGCGACACGCTCTACAGCATCGGCCGCGACTTCGACCAGAGCCCGGCCAACCTGCGCACCTGGAACCGCCTGCGCAATCCGGATGATCTCGAAGTCGGCCAGCGCATCCTGGTGCGTCCGCCGGCTGGAGTGGTGGCCCGTACCGGTGCCGGGCAGACGCCGCGTGCGTCCGCCTCTTCCGGTGCGGAGACCACACCGCGCAAGAACGCCGCCAAACCAGCGCCCAAGTCGCAAGATGATGACGATGCCCCGGCCCCGGCCGATGCCAAGCTGGACTGGATGTGGCCGACGCAGGGCAAGTCCGCGCCCAGCGCCGACAGCTACAAGAAGGGCATCGACATCACCGGTACCCAGGGCCAGACGGTGGTGGCCGCTGCAGCGGGCAAGGTGACGTATGCCGGGCATGGCATTCGCGGCTACGGCAACATGGTGATCATCAAGCACACGCCGCAGCTGCTGTCGGTGTATGCGCACAATGCGACGATCACGGTCAAGGAAGGCCAGATGGTCACGCGCGGCCAGCAGATCGCCACCATGGGCAACAGCGACACCAACAAGGTCAAGCTGTATTTTGAAATCCGCCGCAACGGCAAGCCGGTCAACGTGATGGCGCTGCTGCCGGCGCGTTGAGGCAGCGGCCGCGCATCTACGCGTGCCGCCCTTGACGCCATCTCAAGAATCAGGAATCCACATGGCCAAACTGGAAGACATCGTGCGCCGGCAGAAGACCGGCGCCACCTTCGTCATCAGCGCACAGATGCTGCAGATGACTCCGCGCGACTTCGATGCGTTAGCCCAGGTCTGGGACGACGAGGGCGGCCCCGGATTCAACGTGGCCGGGGTGCCGTTTCGGGTGGTGGTGGAGGGGGAGTTCCTCATCAGCCGGGTGACGGTGGTGAGGACGACGGCTGAGGTGTAAGGGGACGTCAGCCCTTGCGCTGCAAACGATAAACCACCGTATCCAGCGCCCGCAATCCGCGCTCCAGGAACTTGGGTTCCTTCTCCAGGATATCGCGCCGGTCGATGGCCACGGCGTCGCTATGGGGTGCGTACAGGCGCAGTACTTCTTCTTCGGCCACCGAGAACGGCGGCCCTTCCATTTTTTCCTGATCGTATTCCAGCGTGATCAAGAGGCTGCGTGCCTGCGCTGGCAGCCGTCCATAGATCTCTTCCACGTAGCGCGCACGCATGTCCGGGGGCAGGGCGATGAGGGCGGCGCGGTCATAGGCACCGGCACAGTTGGCCAGGGTGGCATCCTCCAGCGCGAAGATGTCGCCGCAGATCAGTTCGATCTGTCCCGCCACGTAATGGCGGCCCTGCGCGCTTTCATGCACTGCCGGGGTCAGCTGGTGCTCGCTGAAGAACTGGGTGATGGCCAGTTCCGACAACTCCACCCCCAGCACGCGATGGCCCTGTTCGGCCAGCCACAGCATGTCCAGCGACTTGCCGCACAAGGGCACCAGCACCGTGCTGCCGGCCGGCAGCGCCAGTTGCGGCCAGTATTTCTGCAGCAGCGGGGTCACCCGCGACTGGTGAAAGTGCGTGCGTCCGTCGCGCCAGCGTTCGAGCCAAAATTCCGCTTTCATCCCGTTTCCTTTGAATTTTCGCCAGGCAGCCGCAGGGCCTGCCTGTCATCAATGCATCAGCACATCAGCGCATCAGGTAATCCAGCGCGACACCGGCGAAGATCGCCGCACCCAGCCAGTTGTTGTTGTTGAAGGCCGCGAAGCAGCGCATGCGGTCGCGCTCGCGGATCAGGGTGTAGTGATACACGGCAAAGCCGCAGGCCACCAGCATGCCCGCCGTGAACCACAGTCCCAGTCCGTATTGCAGGCCGACCACCCAGATCAGCGCCAGCGCCACCACGTAGCACAGCATGATGGCCGCAACGTCGTAGCGGCCAAAGGTGATGGCCGAGGTCTTGATGCCGATCTTCAGGTCGTCGTCCCGGTCCACCATCGCATACTCGGTGTCATAGGCCACGGCCCAGAAGATATTGGCCACCAGCAGCACCCAGGCCGCCAGCGGCACGCTGCCGGTCACGCTGGCAAATCCCATCGGAATGCCGAAGCCGAAGGCGATGCCCAGGTAAGCCTGGGGGATGGCGAAGAAACGCTTGAAATACGGATAGCTGCCCGCGATGATCACGGCTGCCACCGACAGTTGCAGCGTGAGCGCATTGAGCGGCAGGATCAGCAGGAAGGACACCAGCGCCAGCACCCCGGCCACCATCAGCGCTTCCCACGATTTGATCTTGCCGGAGGTGAGAGGGCGCTGTTCGGTGCGTTTCACATGCCGGTCGAAGTCGCGGTCGGCATAGTCGTTGATGGCGCAGCCGGCCGAACGCATCAGCACCGTACCCAGCACGTAGATCACCAGGATGCGCCAGTCGGGAACGCCGCCCGAGGCCAGCCACAGTGCAATGAGCGTGGGCCACAGCAAGAGCAGGATGCCGATGGGTTTGTGGGCGCGCACCAGCAGCGCGTAAAGCCTGAGCCTGTCCATGGAATGTCCGCAAAATCGAAAGTCCGCATTATAATTCGCGTCGCCGTTTCCGCACTGTCGTGCTTTTCAAGGCTTGTTTGCTGATGAGCTGACAAAGTGCTGACAGTGAATGCGGTGTGCTACACATCAGCAGAACTTATAAAAACGAATTCTTATTTTCTGAGACATCCCCCGGGGTTTCGTGCTGCACGGCCACATGCATTTCTTTTGCCCAAAGCCTGCCGCAGGGCTAATGTAACGCGGCTGTCATGGAGCGTTGTTAGCATCAAAACCCCATTTTTCGAGAGGTTCCCTCTGATGAACATGATGAAAACGCTGATCGCGACCGGTGTCCTGGCGACGATCACTTCCTCTGCCTTCGCTGCAACCGAGATCACCTGGTGGCATTCCATGACCGGCGCCCTGGGCGAACGTGTCAACGCCCTGGCCGACGACTTCAACAAGACCCAGGGCGATTACAAGATCGTGCCGGTCTACAAGGGGACCTACGACGAATCGATGTCGGCTGCCATCGCCGCCTATCGTGCCGGCAATGCGCCCAGCATCCTGCAGGTGTTCGAAGTGGGCACCGCCACCATGATCTACGCCAAGGGCGCGGTCAAGCCGGTGTATGAAGTGATGCAGCAGGCCGGCGAGAAGTTCGACCAGAATGCCTACGTGCCTGCGGTGGCCGGTTACTACTCGACCCCGAAGGGCATGATGTCCTTCCCCTTCAACAGCTCCACCACCATCATGTTCTACAACAAGGACATGTTCGCCAAGGCCGGCCTGGATCCTGAAAAGCCGCCCGTCACCTGGCAGGAATTCGTCGGCATGGCCGCCAAGATCAAGGCCAGCGGTGCATCGTGTGCTTACACCACGACCTGGCAATCCTGGGTGCATTTGGAATCGTTTTCAACCTGGCACAACGTTGAGCTGGCCACCAAGAACAACGGCTTCGGCGGCCTCGATGCCCGTCTGAAGATGAACAGCCCGCTGCACGTGCGCCACATCGAGAACCTGTCGAACTGGGTCAAGCAGGGCTACTTCACCTACGCCGGCCGCAAGGACGAGGCCAATGCCAAGTTCAATGCGGGCGAGTGCGCCATCATCACCGGTTCGTCCTCGGCCTATGCGGATATCCGCAAGAACGCCAAGTTCAAGTTCGGTGTGGCCACCCTGCCGTATTACAACGACGTGCAGGGCGCACCGCAGAACACCGTCATCGGCGGTGCCTCGCTGTGGGTCATGAACGGCAAGAAGAGCGACGAGTACAAGGGCGTGGCCAAGTTCTTCAGCTACCTGTCCAAGCCGGAAGTGGCCGCCAAGTGGCACCAGGACACCGGCTACCTGCCGGTCACCAAGGCCGCCTACGAGCTGACCAAGAGCTCCGGTTTCTATGAGCGCAACCCGGGCACCGACGTCGCCGTCAAGCAGATGATCGTCAAGACCACCGAGAAGTCGCGCGGCCTGCGCCTGGGCAATTACGCCCAGGTTCGTACCGTCTTCGACGAGGAACTGGAAAACGTCTGGACCGGCAAAAAGACCGCCAAGGAAGCCCTGGACTCCGCCGTCAAGCGCGGCGACGAACTGCTGGCCCGCTTCGAGAAGGCCAACAAGGGCAACCAGTAAGTCTCATCAGCAACACCTCCCGTCCCGCCTGAACGCGGTGACGGGGCAGGAACCGGCGTTGTACTCCGTGATCGCGGAGCGCAGCGCCGGCTTCCGTTTTGGGATGTCGGCAAGCTGACCTCCGTTTCCGATTCATTCAACTTCTGCGGCCAGGCGATCCCTGGCTGGAACGATCGTGGAAAAACGCGCGCGATTCACTTCGAAGTGGTTGCCTTATCTGCTGGTGGCACCGCAGATCATCATCACTTTGCTGTTCTTTTTCTGGCCGGCCATCCAGGCCTTGTATCAGTCCATGCTGCTGCAGGATGCCTTCGGCGGCTATTCCGAATTCGTCTGGTTCGACAATTTCAAGACGCTCTTTGCCGACCCGACCTATCTTGAATCCTTCCGCACCACCGCGCTCTTCTCGGCGCTGGTGGCCTTCTTCGGGCTGGCGCTCTCGCTGCTGCTGGCGGTCTTCGCCGACCGCGTGCGCCGGGGCGCTTCGGTCTACAAGACCTTCCTGATCTGGCCCTATGCGGTCTCGCCGGTGGTGGTGGGGGTGCTGTGGATGTTCCTGCTGAGTCCTTCGCTGGGCATCCTCTCTCACGTGCTGGCCTGGCTGGGTTTGCCGTGGGATTACATGATCAATGGCACGCACGCCATGATTCTCATCGTCGTTGCCGCCATCTGGAAGCAGATCAGCTACAACTTCCTGTTCTTCCTGGCCGGCCTGCAATCGATTCCCAAGTCGCTCATCGAAGCGGCGGCCATTGATGGTGCGGGGCCGGTCAAGCGCTTCTTCACCATCGTCTTCCCGCTGATCTCGCCGACCACCTTCTTCCTGTTCGTGGTCAACGTGGTCTATGCCTTCTTCGATACTTTCGTCATCGTCGACGCCACTACCCACGGCGGTCCCGGCAAGGATACCGAGATCCTGGTCTACAAGGTCTTCACCGATGGCTTCAAGGGCGGCGATCTGGGCGGCTCGGCGGCGCAATCGGTGGTGCTCATGGCACTGGTGATCCTGCTGACCGTGGTGCAGTTCAAGTACGTTGAAAAGAAGGTGCAATACGCATGAAGCCCGTCGCCATGAACGCTTTCCTGATCTTCCCAACTGAAGAGGTGGCCGCATGATCGAACGCCGTCCCGTCCTCGATTTCCTCAGCCACGTGGTCCTGGTGCTGGGTGTGCTGATCGTGTTCTTCCCGCTGTATGTCGCCTTCGTGGCCAGCACGCAGACCGCCGAGCAGTCGGCCCTGTCGCCGCTGTCGCTGGTGCCGGGCGGGGAATTCATCAACAACTACAGCGCCGTGCTCTTCAAGGGCGCGGCCGGGCAGGTGACCGCACCGCCGGTGCTCAACATGCTGTGGGTGAGCCTGGCCACGGCGCTCATCATCGCCATCGGCAAGATCTCCATTTCCATGCTGTCGGCCTTTGCCATCGTGTATTTCCGTTTTCCGGGGCGCGGGCTGTTCTTCTGGATGATCTTCGTCACGCTGATGCTGCCGGTGGAAGTGCGTATTACGCCAACCTACCAGGTGGTGTCCGATCTGGGCATGCTCAACAGCTATGCAGGCCTGAGCGTACCGCTGATTGCCTCGGCCACGGCCACCTTCCTGTTCCGCCAGTTCTTCCTGACGGTGCCCGATGAACTGGCCGAAGCTGCGCGCATCGATGGGGCCGGGCCGCTGCGCTTTCTCAAGGATGTGCTGTGGCCACTGTCGCGCACCAATGTCATCGCGCTGTTCGTGATCATGTTCATCTATGGCTGGAACCAGTACCTGTGGCCGCTCATCATCGCCACCGACACCAGCATGTATCCCATCGGCATCGGCATCAAGACGCTGATCTCCGGCGGTGATTCGGCGGTGGAGTGGAACCTGGTGATGGCCACCATGATCCTGGCCATGCTCCCGCCCGGGCTGGTGGTGGTGGTGATGCAGAAATGGTTCGTCAAGGGCCTGGTTGATTCCGAGAAATAATTTATATCATTCCGAGAGTTAGAGACTGACAATCATGGCAGCAATCCATCTCAAGCAAGTCCGCAAGACCTATGGCGCCGGCACCAAGGCGGTCGACGTGATCCATGGCATCGATGCCGACATCGCCGATGGCGAATTCATCGTCATGGTCGGGCCCTCGGGCTGCGGCAAATCCACGCTCCTGCGCATGGTCGCCGGGCTGGAAGAGGTCAGCAGCGGACAGATCGTCATCGGCAAGCGCGTGGTCAATGACCTGGAACCCAAGGAGCGCGACATCGCCATGGTGTTCCAGAACTATGCGCTGTATCCGCACATGACGGTGTACCAGAACATGGCGTATGGCCTGAAGATCCAGGGCCTGTCCAAGACCGAGATCGACGAGCGCGTGCAGCGTGCGGCCGCCATCCTGGAACTGGGTGCGCTGCTGGAACGCACGCCGCGCCAGCTCTCCGGCGGCCAGCGCCAGCGCGTGGCCATGGGCCGCGCCATCGTGCGCAAGCCGGCCGTGTTCCTGTTCGACGAACCGCTCTCCAACCTGGACGCCAAGCTGCGCGTGCAGATGCGGCTGGAAATCCAGAAGCTGCATGCCAGCCTGCGCACCACCAGCCTCTATGTGACCCACGACCAGGTCGAGGCCATGACC
>NZ_DBIC01000024.1:10714-10906 GCF_002296545.1 Herbaspirillum sp. UBA812
CAGGTCGAGGCCATGACCCTGGGCCAGCGCATGATCGTGATGAATCGCGGCGTGGCCGAACAGATTGGCACCCCGGCTGAAGTCTATGCCCGCCCGGCCACCACCTTCGTGGCCAGCTTCATCGGTTCGCCGCCGATGAATTTACTGGAGGGCAGGCTGTCGGCTGACGGGGCCAGCTTCGAGGCCAGCAAG
>NZ_DBIC01000024.1:11199-11587 GCF_002296545.1 Herbaspirillum sp. UBA812
CCAGCTTCGAGGCCAGCAAGGGCGAGGTCACCGCTACCGTGCGCCTGCCGCAGCCGGTGGCTGGTGCGGCCGGCCAGGAGCGCATCCTGGGCGTGCGGCCGGAACACCTGCTGCCCATCCTCGATGGCTCGGCTGCGCAGCTGTCACTGGATGTGGAGCTGGTCGAAGCGCTGGGTGCGGAATTGCTGGTGCATGCGCGCTGCGGCGGACAGTCCCTGGTGCTGCGTTGCCCGGCCAATGTGCCGGTCAGCACCGGTCAGCGTATCGGCGCGTCCTTCGGGGTGGGGGATGTGCATTGGTTTGATGTGAAGAGCACCCATCGCATCGCCTGAGGTCCAGCACTTCGCACAGTCGGAAACGAAACGGGCCCCGCAAATGCGAGGCCCCT
>NZ_DBIC01000064.1:0-10829 GCF_002296545.1 Herbaspirillum sp. UBA812
ATGCGCACGCCGGTGGCCTGAGGCCGCCGTCTTCTGCAAGCGGTACCCAAAGAACGGAAAAAAACGGGGATGCCAAGGCATCCCCGTTTTGCTTGCATCATGCCCCGCGAAGCACGCTCACAGAATGTTCATCGCCACAGCGCATAACCGATGCGCAGTTGCGGATGATCCTTCTGGTTGTAGGTCAGCAGGCTCTCGCCATAGCCGTAGAAGTAGCTGGCCATCAGATAGCCGGCGGTACCGGGCAGCAGGCGCGAGAGCGGGTAGGTGACCTGGGTTTCGGCGCTGTACTTGCCGCCCAGTTTGCCCTTGCGCAGCATGGTCGCCACTTCCAGACCGTCGGGTTTGCCATAGGCCAGCTTCAGGTCCAGGTGGCCGCGATAGTCGGCGATGTCCGGGTTGTCGCTGGTCGGGCCGAGATAGGCATAGACCTTGGGCGCGACCTTGAAGTGATAGTCGTTGAGATTGCCGAAGTTGAAGGTCGGCTCGATGAAGTAGGTATTGATGCTGCGCGAGGCCGTGCCGTCGCGTCCATTGGACTCGTGCTCCAGGCCGGTGGCGATGCCGATGCGGCTGAAGACGCGGTTCTGTATGCCCACGTCCGGCAGGTAGTAATACAGGCTGGGGCGATAGCTGGTATCGCGGAAGGGGGCCGAGGGGGCCGACAGGTCCCACAGCGAGAACTGCGTGTAGCCCAGGTAGAGATTGTCCAGCAGGCCGCGCGAGCGCGGATCGTCCGGCACGAACACGCGGAACTTGAAGCTGAGCTGGAAGCGCGCATTGGTGTCACCATTGTTGTGCCCCACCGTGAAATACATCGGCTCATTGAAGGACAGCCGGCGACTGTTGGAGAGGATGTCCTCGGCTGCCGGTGCACTGTCGATGGGCGAGGCATTGGCACCCGGCGTAAATACTGTGGCCGAAGGGGCCACCGGCGCGACCTTGCTGGTCGAATCGGCCAGCGGCGTGTTGATCAGGTCGGGCGATTCCGGCAAGGGCCCCAGCGACGGATCCGGGCGTACCACCGCCACCAGCACCGGCGAAGCATCGATGCCGATCGGTTCGATACGCACCATGCCGCGCAGGCGGCGCGGCAGTTCGCCGCGATAGCGCACCTTGCGGAACTCACCTTGCTTCAGGGTCAGGCTGTCTTCGCCATCGACGCGCTGCAGGGCGATCTGCTGCGGCGGAATCATGTCGGCCGAGGCCGCCACCAGCAGCGTGGCGGGCAACTGATAGGTGCGCTGGGCCTGCTCGTCCTCGGACACCAGCAGCGTCAGCTCCAGTGGCTTGGTGGCATCGATGCGCTTGGGCGGCTGCACCATCGAAATGCCGGCATGCGCCGGGGCGGCCAGCCACAGCGGCGCGGCCACACCGCACAAGGCCAGCGCCACGCGGCGCGACAGACGGGTACGGGCCGGCAGGCCGTCCTGGTGCGGATGCAGACGGGAGTGGGGTAAGTTCAGCATGTTGTCCTTGTTGTCGATTTGTTGTGTTTTGTTGTCGTTTTGCAGCTTGTTCGGTGGGGGAGCAGGCGCGAAGGGCGGCCGGGAGAGGCCGGGCGCACGTCGGGCGGCGATGCGCGGACTGCCGTGACAAGAGATCAGCGGCGCTCCATAAAGTTGCCATTTCATCGATATCTTCTGGCCTCCGTATGCCTTTGGGAGGCGCAATCCTGACCAAATGATCAATTTGGCATGCGGTTGGTCACGAAATGTTGTTTGTTTGCCTCGGGCGGGCAACGTTTGGTCGACGGAAAATGCCATTGTGACAACGGGTATTTCCTGATTGTGTGACAATGCGCCGCCCCCTAAGCTTGATGACAAGTCATCCATGTTGCCAAGCTGTTTGCCGGGGCGGGACGTGCAGGTGCGTGCGCGCACCGAATCACCTGCCTTCCAGCGACCTTCGCTCAATCGCCGTTTTTCACAGGCATCACTCTTCGCCATGCTCATCGCCAACTACGACAAGCCGCTGGTGGTCGTTTCCCTGCTGGTGGCCATCCTCGCCTCCTATACGGCGCTGGACATGGCCGAGCGCATCAACACCACCAGCCATCTGCATTCGCGTGCCGCACGCTTCTGGCTTGCTGGCGGTGCAGTGGCCATGGGGCTGGGGATCTGGTCGATGCATTTCATCGGCATGCTGGCTTTCCGGCTGCCCATCGCGCTGGGCTACGATGTCTGGATCACTACGCTCTCGCTGCTCATCGCCATCGCCACCTCGGGCTATGCGCTGTGGATCGTCACCCGCAGCGAATTGCCGCTGCGGCGGCTGTTCGGCAGCGCCTTGCTGATGGGGACCGGCATTGCCGGCATGCATTACACCGGCATGGCCGCCATGCGCATGACGCCGGGCATCGATTACGACCTGGTGCTGTTCATCGCTTCCATCCTGATCGCCGTAGCGGCGTCGGCGGCAGCGCTGTGGATCGCCTTCAGCCTGCGCCGCAATACCCCTTACGTGAAAGCCGCGCGCGCCGGCGCTTCGGTGGTGATGGGCGTGGCCATCGTCGGCATGCATTACCCCGGCATGGCGGCCGCCACTTTCCCCAACGGTTCGGTGTGCCTGTCGGCACGCGAGGGCGTGGGGACCGGCTGGCTGGCGATCCTGGTCATCGTGGTCACGCTGGCGGTGCTGAGCATCGCCTTGCTGACCTCGGTGCTGGATGCGCGGCTGGAGTCGCGTACCGCCAAGCTGGCACGCTCGCTGGCCGAAGCCAATGAAGAATTGACGCAAATGGTGCTGCACGACCATCTCACCAAGCTGCCCAACCGCACCCTGCTGGAAGACCGCCTGAGCCAGGCCATCAACAAGGCCGCACGCAGCCAGGGACATTTCGCGCTGATGTTCATGGATCTGGATGGCTTCAAGGCCATCAACGACTCGCTCGGCCACCATGTGGGCGACCGCATGCTGGTGGAGGTGGCGCAGCGCCTGACCGGTGCCATGCGCGCACACGATACGGTGGCGCGGCTGGGTGGCGACGAATTCGTGATCCTGGTGGAGCTGGCGCAGCCGGAAGACGCCATGCCGGTGGCCGAGAAGCTGGTGGAAGTGGTCAACCTGCCGTTCCGCCTGGCCGAGCAGGAGCTGCGCGTGTCAGCCAGCGTGGGCATCGCCATCTACCCGGAGGACGGGGCCACGCGCCACGACCTGGTCATCAACGCCGACGCCGCCATGTATCACACCAAGCGCGCCGGCCGCAACGGCTACAACTTCTTCGAACCGTCCATGAATGCCAATGCGCATCATCAGCTGCAGTGGCTGCAGGACCTGCGGGTGGCGTTGGAGCGCAAGCAGTTCCGGCTGGTCTACCAGCCCAAGTTCAGCCTGCTTGATGGTCCGGTGCTGGGGGCCGAGGCGCTGCTGCGCTGGCAGCATCCGCAACGCGGGCTGGTGGGGCCGGATGAGTTCATCGGCCTGGCCGAGCGTTCCGGCCTGATCATCCCGATCGGAGCCTGGGTGCTGGATGAAGCCTGTCGCCAGATGCATGAGTGGCTGACCCTGGGCTATGCCGACTGGAAGATTGCGGTGAATCTTTCGCCGGTGCAGTTTGCCGATCCGCATCTTCTGGACGTGGTGCGTGCTGCCCTGGAGAAACACCAGCTGCCGCCGTCCTGCCTGACGCTGGAGGTGACCGAGTCGACTGCCATGAACAATACCGAGCAGAGCCTGCAGACGCTGCAGCAGATTGCCGACCTGGGCGTGGAGATCTCCATCGACGATTTCGGCACCGGCTACTCCAGCCTGCTGTACCTGAAGCGCCTGCCTGCCAACGAACTGAAGATCGATCGCGGCTTCGTGCGCGACCTCAGCGAAGGCACCGAGGATGCCGCCATCGTATCGGCCATCGTGGCCCTGGGGCGCACGCTGAATCTGCGCATCGTTGCCGAAGGCGTGGAGACCGAGCGCCAGCAGGAGTTCCTGCACCAGGTCGGATGCGACGCCATGCAGGGCTATCTGCTGGGACGGCCGATGGCGCCGGACCTGTTCCTGCAGACCATGCGCGACCATGCCGCCGAGCACAAGACGGCGGCCTGAATTCACAAATTGGCTGTGGCATCGCCTGCTATTCCTCGAATTGGAGAAGCGCGCTTGATGCAAAGATCACGACATAGGGAAACGCAAGGAAAGTGAGCGTTTCAGGCAGGCTCCTGAGGGGGAGGTTGGGGCGGACGGCTCGTACTGGCGTCCGTCCCTTTTTGTTGATACCTGCTTCAAAGTGGCGTCACAGCACCTTGCCCGGATTCATCAATTGCTGCGGATCCAGCGCCTGCTTGATGGCGCGCATCAGGCGCAGTTCCACCGGTGACTTGTAGCGCAGGATCTCTTCGCGCTTCAATGCGCCCAATCCATGCTCGGCCGAGATCGAGCCGCCGAAGCGGTCCACGCTGTCATGGACCACGCGGTTGATGTCGCCCTGTCGCGCCAGGAAATCGGCATCGGGTACACCTGCCGGCGGCGAGACGTTGTAGTGCAGGTTGCCATCGCCCAGGTGGCCGAAACTGACCATGCGGCAACCCGGTGCGGCCTGCTGCACCAGGGTATCGGTCACTTCCATGAATTCGGCGATGCGCGAGATCGGCACCGAGATGTCGTGCTTGATGTTCTTGCCTTCGTGCGCCTGTGCCATCGAGATGCTTTCACGCAGTCGCCACAAGGCCTTGGACTGGGCCAGCGAGGCGGCGATCACGGCATCGTCCACCAAGCCCTGTTCAAGGGCCTCGCCAATCAGGGTTTCAAAAATCGCCCGGGCGTGGTCTTCGGATTCGTTGTCCGACAGTTCCAGCAGCACGTATTGCGGATGCGGCTGGCTGAAGGGCAGGCGTTGGTCGGGGAAGTGCTTGCAGACCAGCTGCAGGCAGAAGTGCGACATCAGCTCGAAACCGGTCAAGGCCGAACCACAGCGCGCTTGCGCCTGCTGCAGCAGTTGCAGCGCTTGCGCCGGGGATTGCAGCGCTACCAGTGCAGTCAGTTGCGCGCGCGGTTGCGGGAACAGTTTGACCACTGCCGCAGTGATGATACCCAGCGTGCCTTCCGCGCCGATGAAAAGATCGCGCAGGTCGTAGCCGGTATTGTCCTTGCGCAAGCCCTTGAGGCTGCTCATGATCTCGCCCGCGGCCGTCACCACTTCCAGCCCCAGGCACAGCTCGCGCGTATTGCCATAGCGCAGCACGCCGGTGCCGCCGGCATTGGTGGAAAGATTGCCGCCGATGGTGCAGCTGCCTTCGGCCGCCAGCGACAGCGGGAACAGGCGGTCCACCGCCGCCGCCTGCTCCTGCAGGTGCTGCAGCACGCAGCCGGCTTCCACCGTCATCGTATTGTTGACCGGGTCCACCGCGCGGATGCGGTTCAGGCGACGCAGCGAGAGCACCACGGCATTGCCTTGCTGGTCGGGCACGCTGCCCAGCACCAGGCCGGTGTTGCCCCCTTGCGGCACCAGCGGGATGCCATGGTACGCGCACAGTTGCACCAGCGCCGCCACTTCGGCCGTATCAGCCGGGCGTAATACGGCCAGGGCACGGCCGGTGTAGCGGCCACGCTGGTCGGTCAGGTAGCCGGCGGTGTCGGCGGCATCGGTGAGGACATGGGCAGCACCGATGGCGGTACGGCAGGCAGCGAGAAAGTCGGTCATGAAAGCGAAACGCGCCACGTGCAGTGGCGCGCCCTATCGATGTGGGGAAGCGTTGTGTATTACTGGGAGGCCTTCTGGATCGCCTGGCGGGCGATTTCCTTGGCGGCCTTCTTGAACGGATGCAAATACGCCAATGCACAGACGAAATACAGCGTGGTCAGTGCCACTTCGACCCAGGCCAGCAGCACCGAGGCATGGACGCTGTCGCTGGTGGCGCGCACCAGCCCTTCCGCCAGGTACACCAGGATCAGCATGGACGACCATTGCAGCGTGTAGACATCGCGCTTCAATACCCCGCGCAGCGGCAGCAGCAAAGGCACGACCTTGAGCACCATCCACGAACCGCCCGGTCGCAGCGGGGCCAGCACCAGTTCCCACGCCAGACAGAGCAGGATCAGGGCGATCAGGCTGGAACTGGCTCCGAGGTGGAAGTAGCGCGCACTGCTGTTCATGATGGTCTCCGTAATTTGATGGCGTTTTCTGCCAGCCGTTTGCCCAGCGCGATGGCCAGGGTGCGCGAGTCGTCCGACAGCGGCTGATTGCCGTTGACGCCCGCCCAGTGGCTGGCACCGTAGGGCGTGCCGCCGCTGGAAGTATTCATCAGCTCGGGATGCGAATAGGGCAGGCCGACAATCAGCATGCCATGGTGCAGCAGGGGCAGCATCATGCTCAACAGCGTCGATTCCTGGCCGCCATGCAGGCTGCCGGTGGAGGTGAAGACGCAGGCCGGCTTGCCCGCCAGAGCGCCGGAGAGCCACTGCGGCGAGGTGCCATCCCAGAAATACTTCATGGCCGCTGCCATGTTGCCGAAACGCGTGGGCGAACCCAGGGCCAGGCCATCGCATTCCGCCAGGTCGCTGGCTTCCACGTACGGCGCGCCGGAGCTTGGCACGTCCGGTTCCACCGCTTCGGTCACGGTGGAAACCGCCGGCACGGTGCGCAGGCGGGCATCGCAGCCGGGCACGCTTTCCACGCCCTGGGCGATCAGCTCGGCCAGCTTGCGGGTGGCACCATGGCGCGAATAGTAGAGCACCAGGATGGTGGTGTTGGAGGAGGTCTGCACGGAAGTAGCGGTCGAAGAGGTCATCATGTGACTTATTATATTTCCGTTTTTTTGCTCCCAGACAGCAGGAAAAGCCTGAGTGTCCCCGCTTTTTCTTCATCTGCACCATGAGGAAGCAGAAACTTTGGGCCTGCTCTGCCTTTTTGCGGGATTTTGCTGCCCGCTTGGGCGATAATCGCCAAACTTGTCGTCTGGCCGGCAGCAAGCCTGCGCGCCGCCATGCGGCCTGATTCAACCCCGATGGGGCGGCGCATCTGCGGGTGCGGCGTCTCCGATGAAGTCGAACGGATGTCTTCTTTGCGTTTTTCCTTGTCCCGTATGCGTGGTCTCACCCGTGAGCAGTTCAGCGACCTGTTGCGCTTCGCCGGCCGGCGGCTGCGCGAGGATCGCCTGCCGCAAGTGGCCGGCAGCCTGACCTTCACCACCATCCTTTCGCTGGTGCCGATGCTGACCATCGCGCTGGCGCTGTTTACGGCCTTCCCGCTGTTCTCGACCTTCCGCGCCTCGCTGGAAGCCTATTTCGTCGAGAACCTCATGCCCAAGGGCGTAGCCAACACCATCCTTGGCTACCTCAACCAGTTCGCCGCCAAATCGGCGCGCATCTCGGCCGTGGGCGGGGTGCTGCTGATCCTGACCTCGGTGCTGACCATGTCCACCATCGAGAGCGTGTTCAACCAGATCTGGCGCGTCAAGAAGTCGCGCCCGCTGGTGCAGCGGGTGCTGGTGTACTGGGCCATCATCACGCTGGGTCCGCTGCTGATCGGGGTCTCCATCAGCGTGACCTCGTATCTGTCGACCGCCACCGGCGGCGCGGTCAAGAGCCTGCCGTGGCTGGGCGCGAGCTTCTATACGCTGGTCTCGCTGATGCTCTCCACGCTGGCCTATACGCTGCTCTACAGCACCGTGCCCAACCAGACCGTGGACTGGCGCGATGCGGCCGCCGGCGGCCTGCTGGCCGGTATCGGGCTGGAAATCGCCAAGCGGCTCTTCGCCGCCTACATCCTGCAGTTCCCGACCTACACTATGGTCTATGGCACGGTGGCGGTGCTGCCGATCTTCCTGGTGTGGATCTACATGATGTGGATGATCACGCTCTTCGGGGCGCTGCTGACGGCGGCGCTGCCGGTGGTCCGCTATGAACGCTGGTGGCATGTCCCGTCACCGGGCGCGGAATTCATCGATGCGGTCAAGGTCCTGAAATTCCTGCACGCGGCGCGCGTGGGGGTGGAGTCGGCCGTGGTCAGCATGGAGGAGGTGCGGCGCGCCACCCGGCTGGGCCTGGGTGAATTGCAGCAACTGCTGGCGCGCATGAGCGAAGAGGGCTGGGTGGCCTCGGTCAAGCCGGAGTCGGGCAGCCGCAGCCGTCGCGGCTGGAACCGCCGCATCACCGATGACATGGATCGCTGGACCCTGGTGGCCAATCCCAGCACCATCCAGCTGGCGCGGGTGTATCGCCTGTTCGTGTTCGATCCTGCCGTACTGGCCCAGGCCGGAGAGGAAGAAGCGCTGGTGGCGCGGGTGGAGGATGCCATCAACGCCGAGCTGGCGCAGTCGCTGGAGCAGTATTGCCAGGCCGGGCGGGTGGCCGAGGAGGAAGTCGCCGCCACCGTGGCCGCCATGCCCCACGCTGCGGTGCCGCTGGAGGCGCGCCGGCGTCTGTGGGAGCGCTGACCCCACGCCGAGGTGCCCGGGTCAGCCCTTGTCGGCCCTTTTATGAAGGTTTCTAAAAGGACACCTGCCCGGTGAGCATTTGCCAGTACATCACCCAATCGCCCATGAAGTAATAGAACGGATGACGGAAGGTGGCCGGCTGGTTCTTCTCCACCATGAAATGCCCGACCCAGGCAAAACCGTAGCCGCAGAACAGCGCCACCGCCAGCCACCACCACTGGTGCGTGATCAGCAGCAGCAACAGGCTCAACAGCGCCAGCGTCGACCCCAGGAAATGCAGCTGCCGGTTGACCCGGTGCGCATGCTCGCTGAGGTAGGTCGGATAGAACTCGCTGAAACTGGCGTAATGGCGTTCGGGCAGGGTAGCAGCCATGGTCTTCTCCGGAGAGTCCTGACCCTTTCAGAGTAGTCAGCGCCGCGCCCGTTTGCAATCCTTGTGCTGAAGCAAGCTTCAGCTGTAAAACGTAAATTCTGCAGGGAAATACTGCGCAGCAGCGTCTTTGCGGGTTGCCCAAATGTCGCCCTTGCCCGTACCATGTGATTTCCAGCGCGCCAGGAGGGCCTGGAGGAGGCGTCCGCTGCGGTTGCGGGCAGGATCAGTTATCCTGTTGCCCCCATGAATTGGATTTTCCCGGCGTCATCGCCTACAGTCAAAACAGCTTCATATAACCAAACCAGGACGACATCATGAAAGTCTCTGAAATCCTCAAGGTCAAAGGCAACATCCTCTTCACCGTCACGCCGGAAACCCCGATTCAGGAGGCGGTCGCCGCCATGGCCGAGAAAGACATCGGCTCGCTGGTCGTGATGGAATACGGCGACCTGGTCGGCATGCTGACCTTCCGCGAAGTGCTGCTGACGCTGCACAAGAACGGCGGCGAACTGGGCGGCTCGACCGTGCGCAAGCACATGAACGATGCGCCCATCACCGTCACCCCGGATACCGACCTCAACGAAGTGCGCCGCATCATGCTGGAAAAGCACGCGCGCTATGTGCCGGTGATGGAAGCCCGTACCGTGCTGGGCGTCATGTCCTTCTACGACGTGGCCAAGGCGGTGCTGGATGCGCAGGGCTTCGAGAACAAGATGCTCAAGGCCTACATCCGCGACTGGCCGGCCGAGGAAGAAGAGCGCGAAGGCAACAGCTGAACGCTCTGCGCTTTCGTTTTTTGTTGGCAGCCGCCTGCCCGGTGCAGGCGCTGCCGTCATGACCGTTCCTGCTGGAGCGGTTTTTTATTGCCCGTTGCCCCTTGTCCCTTGGTATTGTTGCCAATCCTGACCCGCGCGGCGCAGACTGCGCGCTTCCTCCCTCACCTGATTGCCCATGCAAAAGAACAGCCAGTTCACGCTCTTCTCCCAACGGCGTTTCGCTCCCTTCTTCTGGACCCAGTTCCTGGGAGCCTTGAATGACAACGTGTTCAAGACGGCGCTGCTGACCATCCTCACCTATGACGCGCTGTCCTGGACGGACATGGATCCGGGCTTGCTCAACAACCTCATCCCGGGTTTGTTCATCCTGCCGTTCTTCCTGTTTTCGGCCACCTCCGGCCAGCTCTCCGACAAGCTGGAAAAGGGCAGGGTGGCACGCTTCGTCAAGCTGCTCGAAATCGCCATCATGTGCGTTGCCGCCTATGGCTGGATGACGCATCACCTGTGGCTGCTGATCGCCGCCGTGATCGGCATGGGTGTTCATTCGACCCTGTTCGGGCCGGTGAAATACGCCTACCTGCCGCAGCAGCTCAAGCGCGATGAGCTGGTCGGGGGCAATGGCCTGATCGAAATGGGCACCTTCGTCGGCATCCTGCTGGGTGAAATCCTGGGTGCGGTGCTGGTCGTGCACAAGCCCTGGGGCCTGCACCTGGTGGCCGGGATCACCATCGGCATCGCCGTGCTGGGCTGGCTGGCCAGCCTGCGCATTCCGCTTTCGCCGGCCCCGGTGCCGGACCTGAAGGTGAACTGGAATCCCTTCACCGAAACCGTGCGCAACCTCGGTTATTCGCGCCGCAACCGGCCGGTGTTCCTGTCGCTGCTGGGCAATTCCTGGTTCTGGTTCTATGGGGCCATCATGCTGGCGCAATTCCCCGTCTATGCGAAGAACTACCTGCATGGCGACCACAGCGTCTTCGTGCTGCTGCTGGCGGTGTTCTCGGTCGGCATCGGTGCCGGTTCGCTGCTGTGCGAGCGGCTTTCCGGGCACAAGGTGGAAATCGGGCTGGTGCCCTTTGGCTCCATCGGCTTGTCGGTGTTCGGACTGGAGCTGTATTTCGCCAGCCAGGCCTATGTCACGCCGACGGCCATGCTGGACCTGGGCGGCTTCCTGGCGCAGGGCGGCAGCTGGCGCATCCTGTTCGATTGCCTGGGCATCGGCCTGTTCGGCGGCTTGTACATCGTGCCGTTGTTTGCGCTCATCCAGACCCGCTGCGACCCGGCCCACGTCTCCCGCACCATCGCCGGGAT
>NZ_DBIC01000258.1:0-24859 GCF_002296545.1 Herbaspirillum sp. UBA812
ACCGCAATGGCGCGCGCTGCGCCGGTCTGGCTGGTCGCACTGAATTATAAAACGTCATGTGGCATCGTTCCCAATTGAATGGATCTTCATCCCCGAAAATCCCCTCACGATACCGGCATGCACCCTGGCTCTGGCCTCGTACAGCGCCGCCATGCTTCCGGATGAACGCCGGTCGTGCCGGAAAACTTCAGGCCGGAAGCTGTGCCGGGCGGCGATGCCAGCTTTCGACCACGACGTTCTTGATATGTTGCAGCTTGCGGTGAAAAAAGTGATCCGAGCCCGGAATCACCACCACCGGCAGCTCCTGCGGGCGCGCCCAGTCCAGTACGGCGGACAGGGGAATGGTGTCGTCCTGCTCGCCGTGGATCAGGATGGTATTGGCCGGGGCCGGCGGCATGGGCCACTTGCCGGCGGCGGTGCCGACCAGCACCAGGCGCTCGGCAGCCAAGGCTGCATCCTGTTGCAGCAGGCGCTGCTGCAATTGCGCCTGTACGAAGGTGCCGAAGGAGAAGCCGGCCAAGGCCAGCGGCAGGTCCGGATACTGCGATCGCATGTGCTGCAGCAGCAGGGCCATGTCGTCGGTCTCGCCGGCACCGTGGTCGTGTACGCCTTCGGACTTGCCCACGCCGCGGAAATTCATGCGCACCGCCACGTAGCCCAGCGCCAGGAAGGTGCGGGCCAGGGTTTGTGCGACCTTGTTGTCCATCGTGCCGCCATACAGCGGATGCGGATGGGCCACCAGGGCCAGGCCGACGGGCGCGGCGAATTGCTCGGGATCCGGCAGGTCGAGTGCGCATTCGAGCTGGCCGACGGCACCGGCGATCTGGAAGTGTTGGGTATGTACGTTCATGGCGTGCGGGGAAACGGATGAGGGGAAGCTTGCTGCGCCCGGCATGGGGGCGGCAGCATGATCAAACTTTCATATCGTCAGATTTTCAGGCGGTCCACGACCTTGCCGCCGACGATGTGGCTGTCGATGATCTCGTCGATGTCTTCATTGTCGACGTAGGTGTACCAGGTGCCTTGCGGGTAGATCACCACCACCGGGCCTTCTTCGCAGCGCTCCAGGCAGCCGGCCTTGTTGATGCGGACCTTGCCGGGCGCGGACAGGCCCAGTTGCTTGATGCGCTTCTTGGCGTGTTCCTGCGCGGCCTGCGCGCCCTTGTCGGCACAGCAGGTACGTTCGCCCGGCTTGCGCTGGTTCAGGCAGAAGAAGACGTGATGTTCGTAATAGGGTTGCTCTTGCTCTTGCGGTTGCTCTTGATCGCTCATGGAATGCCCTGTGGAGAGTGACGGCAGTGCCGGCGCGGGCCGGCAAAGCGTCAATGATACACCCCGCTCAGCCCGGCCTGCGGTGCACCGGGTGCAACAGGAACCAGATCGCCAGGAAGGGCCACAGCACCGACAGGAACTGCGCGGCCCCGTCGAAGTTGAGGAATTTGCCCTGGACCCAGGTCTCCAGCGTGGAGAGGTAATAGGGATTGGCCGGGACTGCGTTGGTGACCACCAGGCTCAGGATCAGTGCCAGCGCTGCCACTCGCCGCTGCGCCGTGGGTGGGGCCCAGGCCAGGCCGACGATCATCAGTGTCCCCAGCATGATGCCGCCCACGGCACTGGGAGAAATCCAGACGAAGGCATTCTGCGGCGCGAAGAACAGCGCGCAGGCCAGCGACTTGGCCGCGATGCAGGCCAGCAGGTAGAGCGTCACCAGCCGTCGGCGCGGGGCCTGGCGGCGCATCAGCAGCAGCACCAGCAGGGCTGCGCCGGTCAGGCCGCAGGCGGTGACGATGACGTCGGCCAGCCAGTATTGCTCGGCGCTCGGTTGCGCGCTGTTGAGCCAGGTGGTGGCCAGGTCGATGGGGGTATCGAACAGGTCGGAAAAGAATGCCGACAGCGGCGGCACCAGATGTCCCAGGCCGAACAGGTGATTCTGTGGATAAATCAGCGCCAGCGGCCACAGCCACGCTACGACCAGCCCGCGGCTGGCCGCGCCCGAAAACCAGCGGCGGCGCAGCATCAGGAAGCGGCTATCCTCCAGGAAATAACGACTGCAAGCTGCGCCCAGCACGGCCCCCAGCGCCACGCCCAGCGAATTGGTCAGCAGGTCGAGATTGGAGGGCACGCGCGTGGGCAGGTAGGTCTGCACCGCCTCCATGCAGGCCGACAGCAGCACACCGGCCAGCGTGGCCGGCCATATCGCCCACCAGGGGCGCAGATGCGGATGCAGGGCCAGCACCAGCAGCAGGCCCAGCGGGATGTAGCCGGCGACATTGGTCCAGACGTCGAACACGGTCCAGTAGTAGGGCAGGCGCGCGCCCAGGTAATCGAAGGGTTTGATTCCCATGTCGCGCCAGCCGGAGAAGGGATACCAGCTGGCATAGACGATCAGCAGGGTATAGACCAGCAGGCTCACGCGCGCGAACGACGAGGCTGCCGGCGCACTGGCCGGTGTAGCGGGAGGCTCGGAGCGGGCATCGGGTGGAACGGGCATGGGCCAGAGGGTAACCGATTTCGGGCCGGGCCGCGCCGGCCGGCTGCCGTCTTTACCATTGCAGCGCGCCCACTACCCCGCGCAGGCGCGCTCTGCCGTTACAATGCCCGAATGACACTGACTTTTCCTATGCCCGCCGAGTCTGAATCGGCACCGCTGGTGCGTCCCGAGCGCATCGGCATGCTCCTGGCAGGTTCCGATCCCCAGGGCCAGCAACGCATTGATGTCGAAGCCGTGGCCGAGACCGGTTCCACCAATGTCGACCTGATGCAGCGCCTGTCGTCCCTGCAGCGCCCGCTGCTGCTGGTGGCCGACCGCCAGACCGCCGGCCGTGGCCGCGCCGGCCGTCCGTGGCGCGCCGCGCCGGAAGATTCCCTGACCTTCTCGCTGGCCTGGCGTCTGCAGCGTCCCATGCACGCGCTGCTGGGCTTGCCGCTGGCCGTGGGCGTGGCGCTGGCCGAGGCGCTGGAAGTGTTCGGCATCCGGCCGCAACTGAAGTGGCCCAATGACGTCTTGCGCGATGGCGCCAAGCTGGCCGGTGTCCTGATCGAGACCGCCGCCGATGGCCGCCAGGGCAATGCCACCTGGGCCGTGATCGGCATCGGCCTGAACCTGGCGGTACCGCCAGGCTTGGAAGATGAACTGCAACGCGCCGTCGGCGCAGCGCCGGAACTGCAGAAGCCGCCGCGCGAAACCGTGCTGGCCATCATCGCCAGCGCGCTGGCAGGCGTATTGGAAGAGTTCGAGGCGCGCGGCTTCGGGGCCTTCGTCAAGCGCTGGGAAGCCTTCCACGCCTATGCCGGCCAGGCCGTCAAGATCGTCGAGAATGGCCGCGTGCTGCAGGAAGGCACGGCCGTGGGCGTGGACATGATGGGCCGATTCCTCATGGACACCGAGGCCGGGCAGGTCGAGATCCTGGCCGGGGATGTCTCCTTGCGGTTGCAAGACGCATGAGGCTGCTGGTCGACGCCGGCAACACCCGCATCAAGTGGGCGGTCGTGGCTGATGCGGATCGGAGTATGGCGCCGTTGGCGCGCTGGCAGCAGCAAGGCGCGGTGGAACGCGCCCAGGTGGAGATGCTGGCACGGGACTGGGGGGCACTGGCCAGACAGGCTGCTCCTGAGGAAGAGTTGCAGATCTGTGTGTCCAACGTCGCCGGCCCGGCCCTGCGCGACAGCCTGCAGGCCCTTCTGCACGGTGTCTTCGGACCGCGTGTGGTCGTCGAATGGTTCGCTTCCACCGCCGAGCGGGCTGGCGTGCGCAATGGCTACCGCCATCCCGGCCAGCTGGGCTGCGACCGCTTTGCGGCGGCCATTGGCGCGCGGGCCCTGTTTCCGGACCAGGAGTTGCTGGTGGCGACCTGCGGTACGGCCACCACCATCGACGTGGTCAGCGCCGACGGGTGCTTCGAGGGCGGCATGATCCTGCCGGGATTCGGCACCATGGCTACCTCGCTGGCCTTGAATACTGCCCAGCTGCCGCGCATCGATGGCGCCGCACCGCCCGAACGCCTGTTTGCGGACAATACCGTCGAGGCCATCGTCGCCGGCTGCATCGCGGCCCAGGTCGGAGCCATCGAGCATGCGCTGGCCGAGCGGCGGCGCCTGCGTCCGAACGTTCCGCTGCGCTGCCTGCTGGCCGGGGGTGCCGGCGTGTTGCTGGCGCCGTATCTCGCATCGGGCGATACGCCGCTGGAAAAAGTGGATAATCTGGTGCTCATAGGCCTTCATATGGCCACCATGCGGGTATGAACCATGGACGCTGAGCGCTTGTCCATGCAGACAGGCAAATCAATGAGGGCAAGGAAGACTGGGCGCGGATGAAGCTGAAACTGCTTTTTTGGCTGTTGCTGGTGGGTAACGTGGTCCTGTTCGGGATGTCGCGCGGCTATTTCGGTGCCAACGCGTCCGAACGGCGTGAGCCGCAGCGCCTGGCTGAGCAATTGCGCCCGGAGCTGCTCAGCGTGTTGCCCGCCAATAGCGACAAACTCGCGTCGCAACTGCGCGCGCAGCCGGCGACCACGCAGTCGGCCGCTGCCGACGCTGGTACGGCGGCCGCAGCGCCTGCCGCCGAGGCTCCTGCGGTAACCCCTGCCACGGCAGCCCCGGCCCAGTCAACGGTCCCGCAGGTCGCCACGGTCACGCCTTCCTGTACCGAGGTCGGCAACTTCACCGCCGCCGACGCCCGCCGCTTCTCGGACCAGCTGGCCGGCCTCAAACTGGGCGACAAGGTGGTCCAGAAGCTGACCCAGGACGTCACCAGCCACATGGTCTACATCCCGCCCCAGGATGGCCGCGAAGGCGCGGACCGCCGCATCGCCGAGCTGCGCCGGCTGGGTATCGGCGATTTCTACGTCATTCCTGACAGTTTCCCCAATCCGGCACTGCGTTCGGGCGTCTCGCTGGGCATCTTCCGTACCGAGGAGGCGGCCAAGGCCTATGTGGGCCAGCTGATCTCGCGGGGCGTGCGCAGCGCCCGCATCATTGCGCGCCGCTCGGGGGCCGGCAAACAGGTATTCCAGCTGCGCGACCTGAGCCCGGAAGCCCGCACCGCACTGGAGAACATCAAGAGCGCCTTCCCGGATCAGGAAATCCGCGCCTGCAGCGCCTGAGCGCGGCGGCGTTGTCTGGATCGGACACGCCGCATGTTGCAGTGCGAAGGCAAGCGGCTTTCCATGTAAAATCGCGTCCCTAACCGCATCACCCCATCACTTTTTCCTCATCGCATCGACAGGACATTGCCATGACCACCGACCTCACCCACGTAGCCCCCCAGATCAAAGCCGAAATCCTGGCCGAGGCGCTGCCGTATATCCGCAAATTCCACGGCAAGACCATCGTGGTCAAGTACGGTGGCAATGCGATGACCGAAGAGAGCCTGAAGCACGGCTTCGCCCGCGACGTGATCCTGTTGAAGCTGGTCGGCATGAACCCGGTGGTGGTTCACGGCGGCGGCCCGCAGATCGATGCGGCGCTCAAGAAGATCGGCAAGCAGGGGACCTTCGTGCAGGGCATGCGCATTACCGATGAAGAAACCATGGAAGTGGTGGAATGGGTGCTGGGCGGTGAAGTGCAGCAGGACATCGTGATGCTGATCAATCACTACGGCGGCCAGGCGGTGGGCCTGACCGGCAAGGACGGCGGCCTGATCCGCGCGCGCAAGATGCAGATGCCGGACAAGGAGCATCCGGGTGAATTCCTCGACATCGGCTACGTGGGCGAAATCGACGCGATCAACCCGGCTGTGGTCAAGGCGCTGCAGGATGATGCCTTCATCCCCATCATCTCGCCGATCGGTTTCGGCGACGACGGCCAGGCCTACAACATCAATGCCGACGTGGTGGCCGGCAAGATCGCCGAGATCCTGCACGCCGAAAAGCTGATCATGATGACCAACATCGCCGGCGTCCAGGACAAGGCCGGCAACCTGCTGACCGACCTGTCGGCGCGCGAGATCGACGAGATGTTCGCCGACGGCACCATCTCCGGCGGCATGCTGCCCAAGATCTCCTCGGCGCTGGATGCGGCCAAGTCGGGCGTGAACACGGTGCACATCATCGATGGCCGTATTGAACACTCGCTGCTGCTGGAAGTGCTGACCGAGCAGGCCTTCGGGACCATGATCCGTTCGCACTGATCGCTGCGCGGTTCGGTTGTAAAAAAGGGATGAGCTTGCTCATCCCTTTTTTGTTCACAGCGTTTTGCAGCGCCGTAGCGGTCGCGGTCAGTAAAGTTGCCTGACCTGCAAGCCCTGCTTTTCCAGCAGCACCGGCACGCTGTCCGGCCCGACCAGATGCAGGATGCCGATAGCCGCCACCGCCTTGTCCTGTTGGCGCAGCAGTCCGGCAATGCCCGCCGCCAGGCCAGGATTGCGCTCACGCAGCAGGGTTTGCACCGCAAAGCGGCTGGCCAAACTGTCATCCTGCTGCATCTCCTGCAAGGCGGCACCGAAGTCGGCACTGTCGGCCCTGCGCCAGGCCGCCACCAGGCGATCGAGCTTGCGGGTGAGGTCGGCATCGTCCAGCTCCTGCAGGGTATCGGACAGGAATTGCGCCTGCTGCGCCGGCGTGAGCTTGCTGAACAGGCCCAGCTGGCGGTCGGCGCTTTCCAGTTCGATCACCCTGCCACCATGTGCGCGCACGCTCTCAGCCAGGTGGCTGTCGACGGCCAGGTCGGTGCGATAGCCGTGGCGCACGTATTCCTGCACGGTCAGGGCCATGGCCAGCATCCAGGGGCGCAGTTGCTGCACGTTGTCCGGCGTCATGCCGAAACGCTGCAGCGTGGTCCGGGTCCGTTCGCGCAGCGCCGGGTCGAGTTGGTCCAGCAGCTGTTGCCCGGCAGGATAGACCGCATAGCGCTGCACGGCGCTCTGCATGGCGGCGGTGTTCTGCGGATCCAGTTCCAGCGCCAGCGTGGGCGCGGCGCCCAGGGCTTGCTGCAGCTTGGGCTCCAGCGGATAGAAATCGGGTGCGCCGACGTGGATGGTGCCAAACAGCAGCAGCGTATGGCGGCCATCGGAGACCTGGTAGAGCGCGCCGCGCGGCGGGGCGGGCGGAGCTGCATCGGCTGGCGTCGCGGCGCGGGCCGGGGAAAGCAAGTTCAGGCAGGACAGCCAGGTCAAACTCACTATAATCAAGCGTTGCATCAATCCGGTCACTGCTGGCCTTTCTTTCCTAGCTTGCTGAAGGTGCGCCCCGGCGACGGTGGCGCGCCGGTCTTTTTATGGCGTCCAATACTACACCGCTCTGGCTGTTCGATCTCGACAATACCCTGCACAACGCCTCGCACGCGATCTTCCCCGCCATCAACACCAACATGAACCGCATCATCAAGCGCGTGCTGGACAGCGATGGCCAGCCCAGCGACGAAGCCGCGGTCAATTACCTGCGGCGGCATTACTGGAAGCTCTACGGCGCGACCCTGCTGGGGCTGGTGCGGCATCATGGATTGGGGGTGGATGAATTCCTGCATGAAGCGCATCTGTTCGACGACCTCCCGGGCATGGTGCGCGCCGAGCGCGGCATCGGCCGCTGGCTCTCGCAGTTGCCGGGGCAGAAGATCCTGCTCACCAATGCGCCGCGCCGCTATTCGCGCGAGCTGGTGCGGCACCTGGGGCTGCACCGGCATTTTTCGCATCACATTTCCATCGAATCCATGCACGTGCATCGCCAGCTGCGCCCCAAGCCTTCGCGCATCATGCTGCGCAAGCTGTTGGCGCGCCACAAGGTGGCCCCACGGCGCTGCATCCTGGTCGAGGATACGGTGGATAACCTCAAGAGTGCCCGCGAGTTGGGCGTGCGCACGGCATGGGTCACCCAGTACCTGCGCGGCAGCCAGGCCCTGCTCGGGCACATGGGAGGCCAGCGTGCGCTCAGTCGCCTGCCGGGTTTTGTCGATGTGAAGGTTCGTTCAGTGCGGCAGCTGCCGCGACGGCTTGCGGCGCTGGGGGCTGCGCGCTGACCTGAAGGGATGTGTCAAAAAGTCAGTCGGCGCAGTCGGCGCACCAGCCTTTGATGGTCAGTTCCACTTCGTGACTCTGGAAGCCCTTGCCCAAGGTCTTGCGCAAGGCCGACTGCAGTTGCGCGGCGGTGGAGCGGTGACGGTCGGCATCGGGCAGCACGGTGGCCAGGAAGTCAGTGCCATCGCTGGCATCCAGGCAGAACACGCGGTTGCAGCGGGTGCATTTGAAGTGGCCGTGCTGGTGTTGTTTGCCCTGCGCATGGTCGTGCAGCCCGTGTTCAGCGTGATCGGCACCAGCGCTGTAGCGGAAGATGCGGTCGTCGCTCGAGATCTTGTGTGCCAGGCCGGCTTCGGTCAGGCAATCCAGGGCACGGTAGAGGGTGACCCGGTCCATGTCGGCAAAGCGATCCTGGATATCCTGATGGGAGGCGGCGCTGCGGGTTTCCAGCAGCGCGCCCAGGACGTTGACCCGGGCTTGCGTCACGCGCACGCCGGCCTCGCGCAGCTGCGCCTCGGCCAGCGCGGTCACCGTCGCAGCCTGGGCGGCGGTGCTGGCGGGAGAGGAGTCGGCGGCTTTGGCTTTCATGGTCGGCATGGGCGAGTGTGCTGGGCCAGCAGGACTGGCGAAAGGATGCGGGAGCACGTGGCGTGCGGAAGCCTCCATTTTAGCCGATCACGGCCCGGCGCTCGCGGCGGCGCGGCCGGCGGCCGGACTGTGGCTCGTCAGTGACTATTTTCCGCCGCCCTTGCGGGCGCGCGGATGGGCCTGGTCGTAGACCTGGGCCAGGCGCTGGAAGTCCAGTGCGGTGTAGACCTGGGTGGCGGTGATGGAAGCGTGGCCCAGCATTTCCTGTACCGCCCGCAAGTCCCCCGAACTCTGCAGTACATGCGAGGCGAACGAGTGCCGCAGCATGTGCGGATGGACGTCGGCCGGCATCTCCACACTCTTGCCATGCGCTTTCAGGCGCAGCTGTGTGACCCGGGGCGACATGCGCGCGCCACGTTCATTGAGAAACAGCGCATGGCCATCCATGCCGCCATCGGCCTTGACCAGACTGGCGCGCAGGGGCAGCCAGTCGCGAATCGCCTGCAGCGCGGCCTGCCCGACCGGGACCTTGCGCTTCTTGCCGCCCTTGCCGGTCACGGTGACTTCCGCTTCTTCCAGATCGATCCAGCCTGCTGATTCGTAAGGGCCTTCGCGTACGTCTTTCACATCAATGCCGGCCAGTTCAGAGACCCGCAGCCCACTCGAATACAGCAGTTCGAACATGGCCCGGTTGCAGGCCGCCAGGGTGGAATCGGGGTCGCGCGCCGGATCGGCCTGGGAGACCAGGCGGATGGCCTCGTCGGCCGGCAGGGCCTTGGGCAGGGGTTTGCTTTTCTTGGGCGGCTTGACGCCGTCGACCGGGTTGGCAGGCATCGTCTGTTCCACGGCCAGCCAGGCGAACAGGCCGCGCCAGGCCGACAGCTTGCGCGAGATGGAGCGTGCATTGAGCCCGCGCGCATGCAGGCGCGCAGCGCATTTGCGGATCTGGGCCTGGGTCACGCGTTGCAGCGCGGGTTCGGCCTCTTGCGGTTGATCGGCGGGGGCCAGCAGGGCGCGCAGCTCCTGCAGGTCGCGCGCATAGCTGTCCAGCGTGTGCGGCGACAGCTTGCGCTGGCTGCGCAGGAAGGAAAGATACTGTCCGATCAGGGAAGAAGCCGGGGAGGTTGGGCCATCCATGGCATGACTCCCGGTGGGACGCGCTCGGCCGCGCTCAGCGCAGCAGGCAGGCCAGGGCGGCGCTGCCGGTTTCGCCGATGCGGGTCAGGAAATCGGTGCCCATGTCGGCAGTGAAGCGATTCGGATCGGGCGATCCCAGCACCAGCAAGCCGAAGGCTTCAGGTGCCGCACCGACGCGCAGCGGCAGCATGGCGACCGACTTCACGGAGGCGGCATCGTCCAGCCAGGTCGCGGCTTCGAAATCCTTGTTGGGGCCGCAGAACGGGGCCGACAGGCCATTGGCGAAGATGCGGGCGTCGTCCGAGACTTCCTGCGTGGCCCAGTTGCCGGCGTGGGCCGGGCCCAGGTTCCACAGGCGGACCGTCACTTGCGGCACGTGGAAGATTTCCTGCAGGCGGTCCACCAGTACGCGCGGCAGGTCGTCGGCATCGCGCGTGAGCAGCAGGGCGCGGCTCCATGCCTGGAATTTGCTGGTGATCTCGTCGTTTTCCTGGGCGATGCGCATGAGATCGGCCATGCGCAGCTCCTGTACGCGGATCTTCTCGCGCAGGATTTCCATCTGGCGTTCCTGCAGCGACACGGCGCGGCCCATGACCGGGCTGGTGAGCTTGACCGTCGAAAGCAGTTCGGCATGCTCCTCGAAGAAATGAGGGTGGTCGAGCAGGTAGTCGGCAATCAGGCTGGAATCCAGTTCGGTGGTCATCGTCGCGGGGTCTGTGTTGGAGTGCCGGTGGCGCGCGGGGAGGGGCGCACCGGAAGTATCGCGAGATTATCCTCGCTATCGGACACACTGACAATCATCGGCACCGTTCAGGGCAGTTGGACGGAGCGATGGCAGCGGATGAGGGCAAAAAGAAAGAGGCCTGCATGATTGCTCATGCAGGCCTCTTCCGGTACGACTCAGGTTCAACTCAGGTTGAAACCGATGTGTTCACACCGGTTTCAGGTCCTTGAATTAGAACTTGTGACGAACGCCAACTGCCACAGCGGTTTGGCTGGCGTCAGAGCCAGTGGTGTCGCCGTAGACGCCGGTGTTGATCATGTCGGTAGCGCGGATGTTCGACACGAAGGCGTACAGGTCGGTACGCTTGGACAGCCAGTAGTCGGTACCCAGGTTGAATTGGGTCAGCTTGCCCTTGTTGCCGCCGTTGGCGAAGTCAGCGCGGGTGTGTTGCACGCTGGCCAGCAGCTTCAGCGACGGGGACAGGGAGTAAGCGGTACCCAGTTCGTAGACGTCAGCCTTGGTGGTGTTGCCCAGGCTGCGAGCCAGGGTGGTCGAGGTGTTCAGGTCTTGCTTGACGCGCGACCAGTTACCGTAGACGCGTGCCGGACCGAACTGGTACGAAGCCACGACGTTCAGACCCTTGAAGGCGGTGTTGCCAGCTTGGGCGCCGTTAGCGGTCGAGATCAGGCTGGTGTCCGACGGGGTCGAGCCTTGCTTGGACTGGTAGTAGTTGATACCCAGACCCAGAGGACCGTTGTCGTACTTGCCGCCGATGCCGTAGGACTGACCAGCGGAGGTCTTGCCAGCGGTTTCGCCGAAGCCGTACATCAGGTTACCAGTGAAGCCGCTCAGGTTGGCGGTGGTGTAGCTGATGGAGTTGTTGGTACGGGTACCTTCCAGACGGTCCAGGTTGTGGCCGACAGCGCCGGTCACGCCACCGAAGTCGTTGACGGAGGTGTAAGCGGAGATGGTGTCAGCGAAGTCGGTTTGACGACCAGCCAGGACGGTACCGAAACCACCCGACAGACCGACGACGGACTTGCGGCGGAACAGGTTGGTCGAACCTGCATCTTGACCGTTCAGAGCACCGTTATCGTTGTTGAAGCCGGTTTCCAGTTGGAACACAGCCGACAGGCCGCCGCCCAGGTCTTCAACGCCCTTGAAGCCGATACGCGAACCTTGGATGATGCCGGAGTTCAGACCGAACTTGCTGCCAGTGTTGCCAGTGGTGGCGTTAACAGCCTTGCTGGTGTAAACCAGACCGGTATCAACGATACCGTAGATAGTAACGGAGCTTTGTGCTTGAGCAGCACCTGCGAACGCGCCGAGGACGGCCAGTGCCAGCAGAGATTTTTTCATTTGACATCCTTCTATAAAAATAGTCTTGAGGATCCGTACTTCTGGTCGGATGGTGAGACATTAAGGGTTCTCATTTGGCGTGGCCGCAGATTGGTCACGTGGAGGGAGGAATTTTGGTTGAAAGCGTCAATCCACGGATGGAGTGTTGTTTTTTTCAAACGCTTTCCTGCCCGTCAATGCATGACAGGCAAATTTTGGCTTGCAGCGTGTCACTCGTTAACGGCATGGCCGCGCAAAACTTGATCCGCCCCGTCTCGTCAACAAGTTTGTTGTTAAAACGATGCATTTGGATACTTTTCTAGGGAATTTTAAAAAAATGTCGATTGTGCGGCATAATTTTGGCTTTCTGACCTGATGTGGAGGCTGGATGGCCAATCGCGAAGATCTAGCAATCATCCGGGCAGCACGTGCCGGAGATGCCCAGGCGCAACTGAACCTGGGCCAGCGCTACCTGTTTGGCGGTAATGGTTTGCCGCAAAGTCCGGGCACCGCATGGCACTGGCTGGAGCGGGCTGCCCGCCAGGGCTTGGCCGATGCCTGGATGCTCATTGCCCGGCATATTCCCTATGAAGTTGTGAGCCAACTGGGCAAGCCGCACGAAGCTGCGCAATGGTACGAGCGCGCCTTCGAGGCGGGGGCCACGCGCGCTGGTCTGACCTTGGCGCGCCTGGTCCTGGAACATCCTGCCGGCGTGGCGGCGGCCAGTCCCGAGCAGAAGAACCGTGCGCTGCGCGCGCTGGAAACGGTGGCGGCGGAGGGCGATCCGGATGCCCAGTGGCTGCTGGCACGTCAGGGCGAACGCATGCTGGTCCCGACAGCAGTATCGTCAGAGGCCGCAGCCGATGTGGCGCCAGCGGCGGCGGCAACGGTCAGGCCCGAGCAATTGCAGCAATGGACGCAGAAAGCCGCCGATGCCGGTATCGAACAGGCCCAGCATGCGCTGGCCGACAGCGCCTGGCAGCAGTCCGACTTTGCGGCCTTCCGCCAGCGCGCCCAGCCCCTGGCCGATGCCCTGTTGCGCCAGCATGAACAGCAGGTGGCGCAGCTCAATGCTCCTTCGGAGGCGCTGGCTGCTGCGCTCGGTGCGCAGAACATCCAGTTGCTGCGCCGCCTGGCCGAAGTGCACCAGTCCGACAAGCGCCCCGATCTCCTGCAGGCCCAGCAACTGCTGGAACTGGCGGCCCTGGCCTGCGACCGGGATGCGCAACTGGCCCTGGGCCTGTTGTACGGACGGGTCGACGCCTCGGGTGAGCGCCGGTTCGCCGGGCAAGGGTCAGCCAATTACAAGAAGGCTATCCGTTGGCTGACCTTGGCGGGCGAGCAGGGGATGGCAGCGGCCTGGTTTGTTCTTTCCCGTATCTATTTGAAGCCGGAATTTTCACAGCGCAACCTTGCCGATGTGCAGCATTATTTGGAGCGTGCCGCCGAGATGGGGCATGTGGGCGCGCAGGTGGAGTGCGGCGTGGGCGCGTGGCGCAACCGGCGTGACGATCCCGCCAATGACGTGCGTGCGCTGTACTGGTTGCAAAAGGCGGCAAGCCAAGGCGCGCAACAGGCGCAAGCCTTGCTCGACAAGGTGGCGGATCGTCCGCAATCTGCCGCCTGGGCCGTGCAGGCCCGCGCACAGATGAGCCGCGAGCAGGTCAATGCCCATCCCTTCCTGGCCGCCCGCATCGAGCTGGCCATGCTGTTTGGCCTGACCCGGCCGGAAGCCCTGTTGATCGACCTGAAGCAGGCGGATTGCGGACATTGCCTGATGATCGACATCCGCAGCCAGTACGCGCGCAGCAAGCGGCGGCTCATCATGGTGGAGACCGGCGAGCAGCGTGGTACGCTCAACCGTATCGGACGGCTCTTCGAAGACATGGACTGCGGACCCAGCGGGCCGGAAGGCAACTACCGCCAGCGTCTGTACCGTCTGAAGACCGTGCTGCCCCAATCGCAGGAAGACGAGGAAGCCGAGACCCAGGATCTGGCGGCCTGACAGATTCAGAAGCACTGATCTGCGCAAGTCATGCAGCGCAAATGGAAAGCGGCTTGCTGATGCTTCAGCAAGCCGCTTTGTTATATCTGCTGTCGGTCCGGGATCAAAGCGAATCAGGCAGTTCGATTTCGCCTTCAAAGACGGTCACCGCGGGTCCGGTCATCATCACCGCTTCGCCCGGGGCGGCCCAGGCGATGTTGAGCACGCCGCCGTGGGTCTGGACCGCTACCGGCGAATCCAGCAGGCCACGGCGGATACCCGCGACGACCGCGGCACAGGCGCCGGTGCCGCAGGCCAGGGTTTCTCCTGCACCGCGTTCGTAGACGCGCAGATTGATGTGATGGCGATCCACCACCTGCATGAAACCCGCGTTGACGCGCCTGGGGAAACGTTCATGGTGCTCGATCAGCGGTCCGTCCACCAGGACCGGGGCCGCTTCGCTGTCCTCCACCACTTGCACCGCATGCGGGTTGCCCATCGACACCACCGAGATCCAGGTGGTCTTGCCGGCCACATCCAGCGGCCACAGCGTGTCCTCGGCTTCGGTACGGTGTTGCAGCCCGCGGCTGTCGAAGGGGACGTCGGCCGGCGTGAGGATGGGCGCGCCCATGTCCACGGTGATCTGGCCGTCTGCTTCCAGGCGCGGTTCGATCACGCCGGACATGGTTTCCACCCGGATCGCCCGCTTGTCGGTCAGGCCCTTTTCGGTGACGAAACGCACGAAGGCGCGCGCGCCGTTGCCGCATTGCTCCACCTCGCCGCCATCGGCGTTGTAGATGCGATAACGGAAATCCACGCCAGGGGCTTGCGCCTTTTCCACCACCAGCATCTGGTCGGCCCCGATGCCGAAGCGGCGGTCGGCGATGAACTGCCACTGGGCCGGGGTGAGCGAAATGGCCTGGTTCACGGCATCAAGCACGACGAAGTCATTGCCGGCACCATGCATCTTGGTAAATTTGATTTTCATCTCATCATTATAAGTACGCCGCGCCCGATTCACAGGGCGCAGGGAGGGAGATCAGGGCCTAGTGCTGGCCCTTGCGGTAGACGTCGGGCTCGCCCGGGGGCCGGTTCTTGAAACGCTTGTGCGCCCAGAAATATTCGGCCGGGGCTTCCAGCACGCGTTCTTCGATGAAGGCATTCATGCGGCGGGTGGCGGCCACGATATCGTCGCCCGGATAGTTTTCCCAGGCCGGATAGAAAGTGGTCTTCCAGCCGCGATAGCCGGGCAGGAAGGTGGTGATCACCGGCACCACCGACGCGCCGGTGGCCGCCGCGATGCGGGCGGTGGCGGTGAGCGTCGCGGCCGGCACGCCGAAGAAGGGGACGAACTCGGCATCGCGGGTGCCGAAATCCATATCCGGCAGCATGATGAAGGGCAGGCCCTCGCGCATGGCGCGAATGATGGGTTTGACCCCTTTCTCGCGCGCCAGCAGGGTCACCGGGCGGAAGCGCGAGCGCCCCTTGAGCAGGGCCTGGTCCACCACTTCGTTCTGCTGGCGGGAGTAGATGGTGCAGACCGAGTAGTCCGAGTTGAGCACCAGCGCGATGCCGGGAATCTCCAGGCAGACGAAATGCGGGCACAGCAGGATGGTCGGACCCTTGTCGAGCGTCTCGAAGGGAATGCCGGGCTCGACCTGGATCAGGCGCTTCAGGCGCGACTCCGGGGCCCACCACAGGATGCCGCGCTCCAGGGCACTGCGGGCGTAGGCCTGGAAGTGGCGGCGGGCGATGAGGCGGCGTTCCTCTTCCGATTTCTCGGGAAAGCACAGCCGCAGGTTGATCAGGGTGATGCGGCGGCGCGGGCGCATATAGATATAGAGCAGCCAGCCCAGCGCCTCGCCCAGCCGTCCCAGGATGGGCAGCGGCAACCAGTGCAGCAGCCACATCAGCCCGATCAGGGCTCTCATTGCGCGGCTCCCGGCGGGGTCACGCCCGGGGGCGTCTTGTAGCGGTTGTAGCTCCAGATGTATTGTGCCGGGCAGCGGGCGATCAGCTTTTCCATCGCCGCGTTGATGGCACGGGCCTGTTGCTCTGGCGTTTCGCCCAGTTCACCTTCGAAGGCCACGAAATGGATGGCGTAGCCGCGTCCCCAGGACAGGCGCTCGGCATAGGCCAGGATGATGGGCGCGCCGCTCATCTGTTGCAGCTTGGCTGGCAGGGTCATGGTATAGGCCGGCTTGCCGAAGAAATCGGCCCACACGCCTTCGCCATTCTGCGGCACCTGGTCCGGCAGCAGGCCGATGGCCTGGCCATTCTTCAAGGCCTTGAGCAGGATACGCACGCCGGACAGGTTGGCCGGTGCCAGGTGCAGGTTGGCGCGGGCGCGGGCACCTTCGATGAGCGGCTTGAGTGCGGCCTTGCGTGGTGGGCGGTACAGCACGCTCAGGCTGTGATGGCGCGCCACCGACTGCGCCGAAATCTCGAAACAGCCCAGGTGCGGGGTCAGGAAGACGATGCCGGCCTTGGCGTCCAGTGCCTGCTGGACCAGATCCCAGTTGACGATGCGCGCCGTGCGCAACACCCGTTCCGGGCGGGCGCACCAGATGAAGGGCAGCTCGAACATGCCCTTGCCGGCTTCCCCGACCGATTTCCACAGACTGCCGCGATGGCCGGCCAGGGTGATGTTGTCAGTCAGGCGGCGGCGATAGGCGGGCGAGAGCAGGAAAACCAGCCAGCCCACCGCCACGCCGAGGGCATGCAAGGCCGGCAGCGGCAGGAAAGAGAGCAGGCGGAATAAAGAAACGAGCATACTTGCCGATAACAAAAAGGCGGAGTTGCTCCGCCGTCAAATTGCAGAAAAATGCAAGACGCGTAAAATAGCACAAGCCGTCGAGTTAATGACAACTTGCGAGACGGGGTACAAATATCGCTAAAGCGTCGCAGGCACGACTAACGATGGGCCGCGACATTGGTAAATCGTTTTCAGTCAGAGGCTTGCATGTCCAACGAATATCTCTTCACTTCCGAATCCGTCTCCGAAGGCCATCCCGACAAGGTCGCCGACCAGATCTCGGACGCCATCCTGGATGCCATCTTCACCCAGGACCCGCATTCCCGCGTCGCCGCCGAAACCTTGTGCAACACCGGTCTGGTGGTCCTGGCCGGTGAAATCACCACCCGCGCCAACGTCGACTACATCGATGTGGCCCGCGAAACCATCAAGCGCATCGGCTACGACAACGCCGACTTCGGCATCGACTACAAGAGCTGCGCCGTGCTGGTGGCCTACGACAAGCAATCTCCCGACATCGCTCAGGGCGTGGACGAAGGCCGTGGCGTTGATCTGGAGCAAGGCGCCGGCGATCAGGGCCTGATGTTCGGCTACGCCTGCAATGAAACCCCGGAACTGATGCCGGCCGCAATCTATTACGCCCACCGCATCGTCGAGCGCCAGTCGCAACTGCGCAAGGATGGCCGCCTGCCCTGGCTGCGTCCGGATGCCAAGTCGCAGGTCACGCTGAAGTATGTGGATGGCAAGCCGGTCGCCATCGATACCGTGGTGCTGTCGACCCAGCACGCGCCCGAGATGGAGCAGAAGGACATCCACGAAGCCGCCATCGAGGAAATCATCAAGCCGGTGCTGCCGGCCGAGTGGCTCAAGAACACCCGCTACCTGATCAACCCGACCGGCCGCTTCGTCATCGGCGGCCCGCAGGGTGACTGCGGCCTGACCGGCCGCAAGATCATCGTCGATACCTATGGTGGTGCAGCGCCCCACGGTGGCGGCGCTTTCTCCGGCAAGGACCCGTCCAAGGTCGACCGTTCGGCTGCCTACGCCGGCCGCTATGTGGCCAAGAACATCGTCGCTGCCGGCCTGGCAGAGCGTTGCCAGATCCAGGTGTCCTATGCCATCGGTATCGCCAAGCCGACCTCGGTCATGGTGACCACTTTCGGTACCGGCAAGATCAGCGATGAAAAGCTGGCCCAACTGGTGCAGGAGCACTTCGACCTGCGTCCCAAGGGCATCGTCCAGATGCTGGACCTGCTGCGTCCGATCTACGCCAAGACCGCCGCTTACGGCCACTTCGGCCGCGAAGAGCCGGAATTCACCTGGGAGCGCACCGACAAGGTCGCCGCCCTGCGTGCCTCGGCCGGCCTGTAAGCCAGCCCATCCGGCACGAGCCGGCTTGCAGTATGCACAATGAAGCGCCAATGTATCTGCAAACCTGCTGGAAAGGCGTGTGAATAGTGATTCACACGCCTGTTCCGAGGATTGACTAACGCCTGACCCGCGCTACAATGCTGTTCCCGCGAATGAAGATTCGCGCACTGTTCCGATGTTGGCATTGCGTCCGGAACGCCAAATCTCACAATGCCTCACCGCTGCAAGGAGCGTTGCGACAGGGACATCCCCTGCCAGGCTTGAAGCGGTGAACAGGCGCAAGTCGCCTGGCAACCGCGCTCACGTTACTTTTTTTCTGGCTTTTTCATGAAAGGAGGGCGTGAACAGCGCCATTGCCATGACCACCAATCCTACCCAAGACTACATCGTCGCAGACATCAAGCTGGCCGACTGGGGCCACAAGGAAATCAAGATCGCCGAAACCGAAATGCCGGGCCTGATGGCGATCCGCGAGGAATTCGCTGCTTCCCAGCCCCTGAAGGGCGCGCGCATCACCGGTTCGCTGCACATGACCATCCAGACCGCCGTGCTGATCCAGACCCTGGAAGCACTGGGCGCGCAAGTGCGCTGGGCTTCCTGCAACATTTATTCGACCCAGGATCACGCTGCTGCGGCCATCGCGGCCAACGGCACCCCGGTGTTCGCCGTCAAGGGCGAAACCCTGGATGAATACTGGGAATACACCCACCGCATCTTCGAATGGACCGACGGTGGCTATTCCAACATTATCCTGGACGACGGCGGCGACGCCACCGTGCTGCTGCACCTGGGCACCCGTGCCGAGGCGGACATTTCGGTGCTGGACAAGCCCGATTCGGAAGAAGCCGTGTGCCTCTTCAACGCCATCAAGCGTTACCTGGCCAAGGACCCACAGTGGTATTCCAAGCGCATCAAGGAAATCAAGGGCGTCACCGAAGAGACCACCACCGGCGTGCACCGCCTGTACCAGATGTTCAAGGAAGGCAAGCTGGCCTTCCCGGCCATCAACGTCAATGACTCGGTCACCAAGTCCAAGTTCGACAATCTGTACGGCTGCCGCGAATCGCTGGTGGACGGCATCAAGCGCGCCACCGACGTGATGATCGCCGGCAAGGTCGCCATCGTGGCCGGTTACGGTGACGTCGGCAAGGGTTCGGCCCAGGCCCTGCGCGCGCTGTCGGCGCAAGTGTGGGTCACCGAGATCGATCCGATCTGTGCCCTGCAGGCCGCCATGGAAGGCTATCGCGTGGTGACCATGGACTACGCCGCCGAACACGGCGACATCTTCGTCACCGCCACCGGCAACTACCATGTGATCACCCATGAGCACATGAAGAAGATGAAGGACCAGGCCATCGTCTGCAACATCGGCCACTTCGACAATGAAATCGAAGTTGCCGCCCTGAAGCAGTACACCTGGGAAAACATCAAGCCGCAGGTCGATCACGTGATCTTCCCCGATGGCAAGCGCATCATCCTGCTGGCCGAAGGCCGCCTGGTGAACCTGGGTTGCGCCACCGGCCACCCGTCTTACGTGATGAGCTCGTCCTTTGCCAACCAGACCATTGCGCAGATCGAACTGTTCGTCAACACCAAGGACTACCCGGTCGGCGTCTACACGCTGCCCAAGCACCTGGACGAAAAGGTCGCCCGCCTGCAATTGAAGAAACTCAATGCGCAGTTGAGCGAACTGACCGCCGAACAGGCCGCCTACATCGGCGTGAAGGTCGAAGGCCCCTACAAGCCTGAGCACTACCGCTACTGATTCCTGCCTGGTGCCGGCCTTCTCTTGATTTGAGAGGGCCGGCCCGGCAGTCTCGGCATCGTCTCCCGCCCGCGGACCTTGCATCCCCTCCTGAGGTGATGCAAGCTTCACGTATCTTCATCACTCCCCGACGGGATCGAAAGGTTTTTACATGCGCCTGCTGCTGACCTGGCTCATCAATGCATTGGCCTTGCTGGCCGTTCCTTACCTGATGCACTCGGTGCAGGTCGACAGCTTCGGCTCGGCCCTGCTGGCCGCGCTGATCCTGGGGTTCGTCAATACCATCGTGCGCCCGGTGCTGGTGGTGCTGACCCTGCCGGTGACCATGCTCACCCTGGGCCTGTTCATCCTGGTCATCAATGGCCTCATGTTCTGGGTCGTGGCGCAACTGGTCGGCGGCTTCCACGTGGCCGGCTTCTGGTCTGCAGTCGGCGGCGCACTGCTCTACAGCATCGTGTCCTGGGCACTGTCCACACTGTTGCTGAAATCGGGTTCGAATCAATGAGTACACATAATTTCAGTATCGAATTTTTCCCGCCCAAGACTGCCGAAGGGGCGGAAAAGCTGCGCGCTACCCGCGCCCGGCTGGCGGCGCTGGCTCCGAAGTATTTCTCGGTGACCTTCGGTGCCGGCGGTTCGACGCAACAAGGTACGCGCGATACCGTGCTGGAAATCATCGGTGAAGGCCACGAGGCCGCACCGCACCTGTCCTGCATCGGCAGCTCGCGCGCCAGCCTGCGCGCCATTCTCGAAGATTACCGCTCCCAAGGCATCAAGCGCCTGGTGGCTCTGCGCGGCGACCTGCCCAGCGGCTATGGGGCGATGGATCAGGCTTCGAGCGAATTCCGCCATGCCAACGAACTGGTCGAGTTCGTGCGCGCCGAAACCGGCGACTGGTTCCACATCGAAGTGGCGGCCTATCCCGAGATGCACCCGCAAGCGCGCTCGCCGCAGGATGACGTGCAGAACTTCGCACGCAAAGTGAAGGCCGGTGCCAATTCGGCCATCACCCAGTATTTCTACAATGCCGACGCCTACTTCCGCTTCGTGGACGAGGCCGCCAGACTGGGCGCGACCGTTCCGGTGATTGCCGGCATCATGCCCATCACCAACTACACGCAGCTGATGCGTTTCTCGGACATGTGCGGTACCGAGATCCCGCGCTGGATCCGTCTCAAGCTGGCCAGCTACGGCGACGATACCGAATCGATCCGCGCCTTCGGCCAGGACGTGGTGACCCAGCTGTGCCAGCGCCTGCTGGCTGGGGGGGCGCCCGGTTTGCATTTTTATTCACTGAACCAGGCAGGGCCGACCGAGGCGATCTGGCAACAACTGGTGAAGTAGGCGGAGATTGCCTTTCCAAGCCGGACCTGAGTCCGGCTTTTTTCTTCATATATCGTCGAAAATGACGTTATCCAGCGCGATGTCGTGCGCCTGCGCTTCGAATTCGACCCGTCCGAAGCCGTGGCAGACCCCCACGGCCAGCGGCCGCGGACTGGCCGCCAACGTGCGGTCGTAGAAGCCGCCGCCATAGCCCAGACGGCATCCTGCCGCATTGACACCCAGGCAAGGAATCAACAAGGCCTGCGGCTGTACGACGGTGGTCCCGGCCGGTGGCACGAGTGTGCCCATCCCATCCTTTTCCAGAGGATCGCCAGGCCGCCAGGCGCGAAATTCCAGTGCCGAATCTTTATCGACCACCACCGGCAGGCACAGGTGCACCCCGCGCGCGGCCAGCGCGTTATAGGCCGCAGACAGATCCGGTTCGCGCCGGATCGGCTGGTAAACCGCCAGGCTGTGGATGGCGTACGTGGCGCACCAGTCCAGTACCCGCTGCCCGATGATGGCATCGGCTGCGATCTTGTCCTCGTCAAGCAGGGCCTTGCGGCGCGCCAGCAGCTCGGCGCGCAGGCGCCGTTTGTGAAGGGCGGCCGCCTCCTGTTCCGTCGGTGGAGGGGGCGTATCGCGTGCTATGCTTGGGTTCATTATTTGTTCCAACAATCTGCATGAAGAAGCTTGCATGAGTATGCGTCCGAAGAATCATCCGTTCAACCAGCGCCTGCGCGCGCTGGCCGCCTCCATGGCGCTCCCCCTGGCGCTGGCGACCGGTGCCATGCTCACCGCTGCGCCCGCCGCCCACGCCCAGAAGCGTGTGGCGCCCGACGCCGCGCCTGACGATATCTTCCTGGCCCTGCGCCAGGCGGCCGCCAGCGACAACGCCGCGCTGGCGCAAGACCTGGCCTCACGCCTGTCTGGCTATGAGCTGGCCTCCTATGTCGACTACTACCGCCTCAAGCCGCGTGTGCGCGATTACAGCGCCAGCGAGCAGGAGATCCGCGATTTCCTGGCCCGCTGGGACGGCCAGGCCATCGTTGATCGCCTGCGCAACGACTGGCTGCTGGCCCTGGGCAAGACCGGCAACTGGGCCGTCTTCGATGAGCAGTACCCCAAGTTCGTGCTCAACGATGATACCCAGGTCAAGTGCTTCGCCCTGAACTCGCGCGCGCTCAAGGGGGCCAATGTGGCCGAGGAGGCGCGTGCGCTGCTGAGCAATCCCAAGGACTACGGCCAGGGCTGCAGCGACCTGATCGCGACCCTGGCGCAGAACGGCCAGTTCAGTGATGCCGACGTCTGGTTCCAGATCCGCCAGGCCGCCGAGAACGGCAATGCCACCGTGGCCCGCCGTGCGGCGGTGCTGGTCGACAGCGGCGATGTCAGCGTGACCCAGGTGATGGATCGCCCCGCGCTGATGCTGGCCAAGGGCCCGGGCCGTGGTCCGGTGAACCACCAGCTCTACATCATCGCGCTGGGCCGCATCGCCAAGACCAATCCGTCCCAGGCCGCCACCTATCTCAACGATGCCGGCCGCAACATGAGTTCGCAGGAAGTCGCACAGGCCTGGGCACAGATCGCCCTGGCCGCCTCCTACAAGCTGGCACCGGAAGCCTCGGACTACTGGCGCAAAGCCAAGGACGCGCCGCTGACCCAGGATGCGATGCAATGGAAGGTCCGCATGGCCCTGCGCGACGGCGACTGGAAGACCGTACGCAAGACCATCGAAGCCATGCCGGCCCCGTTGCGCAGCGACACCGCCTGGGTCTACTGGCTCGGCCGTGCCCTGAAGGCCGAAGGCCAGAACGAGGCCGCACGCCGCCTGTTCGAATCGATCGCGCCCAATTTCAGCTTCTATGGCCAGCTGGCGCTGGAAGAGCTGGGTCAGCAGATCACCATCCCGCCCGGCCCGACCCCGCCGGGCGCCGGTGAAGTGGCGCTGTATTCGCAGAATGCCGGCTTCAAGCGTTCGCTCAAGTTCTATCAGCTGAACCTGCGCTTCGAAGCCATCCGCGAATGGAACTGGGAACTGCGCAACATGACCGACCGCCAGTTGCTGGCCGCCGCCGAATACGCACGCCAGAATGATGTGCTGGACCGCATGGTCAACACCTCCGACCGCACCAAGACCGAGTTCGATTTCACCCAGCGCTTCCCGGCACCGCACCTGCCCGAGATGAATGCGGCCACGCGTCCGCTGGGCATGGAGAACGCCTGGGTCTATGGCCTGATCCGCCAGGAGTCGCGTTTCATCAAGTCGGCCCGTTCGCACGTGGGCGCTTCCGGCCTGATGCAGTTGATGCCGGCTACCGCCAAGTTCGTTGCCAAGAAGATCGGGATGACCGAATTCACGGCCGACCAGGTCAATGACATCAACACCAACCTGCTGCTGGGCACCAGCTATCTGGACATGGTGTTGAACAACCTGGAAGGCTCGGAAACCCTGGCCACCGCCGGCTACAATGCCGGCCCCGGCCGTCCGCGCACCTGGCGCGCGACCTTGCCGCGTCCGGTCGAAGGGGCGATCTTCGCCGAGATCATCCCTTTCAATGAAACCCGGGGCTATGTCAAGAACGTGATGTCCAATGCGACCTACTATGCGGCCATGTTCGAGAACCGCCCGCAATCGCTGAAGCAGCGCATGGGTACGGTGGCCCCCAATGCCAACGTCGCCACCGACCTGCCCTGATCCCATCGCCGCGGCCGCCGTCCCTCGTTGACGCGGCGGCCAGCGGTTCCCCCTGGAAATCGGAGAGAGACAAATGGCAGTCAAGAAGATCCTCGTCATCGGCGGTTCCGGCTTCATCGGCACCCGCCTGATCGAACTGCTGGGCAGCACCACCGGCTACCGCATCATGGTGCCCACGCGCCGCTACGAGCGCGCCAAGCATCTGCTGGTCTCGCCCGTGGTCAGCGTGGTCCAGGCCAACATCCATGACGATGCCGTGCTGGCGCGCCTGGTGGCCGAGGCGGACGTGGTCATCAACCTGGTCGGCATCCTGCAATCGCGCCCGGCGCGTGGCGGTGCTCCTTATGGTCCGGATTTCGAACGCCAGCACGTGCTGCTGCCGCGCCGCATCGTGGCCGCCTGCGTGCAGCAGGGCGTGCCGCGCTACCTGCACATGAGCGCGCTGTGCGCCGATGCCCAGGGGCCGTCGATGTACCTGCGTTCCAAGGCGGCCGGCGAACAGGAAGCGCTGGCCTCGCCGGCGCTCGATGTGGCCATCTTCCGTCCCTCGGTCGTGTTCGGCGAGGGCGACAATTTCATCAACATGTTCGCCGGCCTGAACCGCCTGTTCCCCGTGATCCCGCTGGGCAGCCCCGATGCGCGCTTCCAGCCGGTCTACGTGGGCGATGTGGCACAGGCCTTCGTCAATGCGCTGGCCTTGCCGCGCCTGGGCGGCAAGGTGTTCGAGCTGGGCGGGCCCAAGCAATATTCTCTGCGTGAACTGGTGCGCCTGTCGGGCTGGTACAGCGGCCATCCACGTCCGGTGATCGGCTTGCCCGATGCGGCCGGCTGGCTGCAGGCCTTCGCGCTGGAACACCTGCCGGGCAAGCTGATGAGCCGCGACAACGTCGCCTCGATGAAGGTGGACAATGTCCTGCACGGCCCCATCGCCCCCGAGCTGCAGCTCACGCCGCGCGCACTGGAAGACGTCATTCCCGGCTATCTCCTGCCGCGCAGCCCGCAACAGCAATTCGACTTTTTCCGTAGCACCGCGCGACGCTGAATGGTTCAGTCGCCGCGACATTGATCTTCGAGAAACGAGCTCAAATGCAAGATACAGAACTGGATCCGGTCTTGTCCGAAACCCTGCAAAAGGCCGGACGCCACATGCCCACCCTGGTCATCGCCAACAAGAATTATTCCTCGTGGTCGATGCGCCCGTGGGTCACCGCCGTGTCCTTCGCTATTG
>NZ_DBIC01000061.1:0-5090 GCF_002296545.1 Herbaspirillum sp. UBA812
GGAAAGGCAAGGACGTCTCGGCCGGCAAAAAGGCGGCAAACACGCTGGTGTAGGCGATGGCGGTTTTCGGATTGCTGATCTGGGTGACCAGGCCCAGCCACAGGGACCGACGGGACACGGACGGTGATGCATCGCGCTGTGCGATATCGTCCGCCATCAAGGGCGTACGCGCCCCGCGCCAGATGCGCCAGCCCATGTAGGCCAGATAAACACCACCCCCGAACTTCAACACCAGATAGAGCGAAGGCACTGCCAGCAGCACTGCTTGCAGTCCCAGCAAGGCCGCTCCGGCAAAGAGCACGCCGCCGATGCCCATGCCCAGTGCGGCCAGCAGGCCATTGGCTCGTCCACCCCCGACCGAGGTGCGCGCCACCATCACGAAGCTGGGTCCGGGGCTCATGGTGGCCACGCTCAACGTGGCGGACAGTGCGATCACTTCAGCAAGATGTTGCATGGATAGGCTCCTTTTGGCGACGAGGACGGTCCTCATTCGGTTGTTTTTTCAGGAAGAACGGCACCTCGCTCGCGCCTATGCCCAGGTCATTGAGCTCGCGCGCCCCCATCTCACTCAATTCCCGCGCAGCGCCCCCGTGTGAAGCGTGATGGTCCCCGAGGACGCGGGCAAGGACCTGGCTGACGATGTGCCGCATGGACTTCTCCCTGGATGAATGCGCAGATCATCCGCCAATCGAAGTCATTGGTAAAATTGAGTTTGATGACAGCCACTATCAGGAAACCTGATGAGAGAACTCAGCCTCGACCAGTTGCGCACCCTGGTCACCATCGTCGACCTCGGCACCTTCTCCGCTGCCGCCAATGCGCTGCACCTGGCCCAGCCCACGATCAGCCTGCATGTCAGCGATCTCGAAGAGCGCCTGGGCAGCGCCCTGCTCATGCGCGGCAGCCGCCGCGTACAAGCCACGGCGCTGGGCGCGCTGGTGATCGACCGGGCCCGGCGCCTGTTGCGCGATGCCGACGATCTGCTCGATGTCGCCAGGAAACATGTCGAAGGCAAGGTCGGCCGGGTACGGCTGGGCACCTCCACCGGTGTGGTGGTGAACCTGCTGCCGCGCGTACTGCGCCAGCTGGAAAACAGCTACCCCGGCATCGACGTGGAGGTCAACATCATGGGCTCCAACGAAACCATGGCGCGCCTGCAGGAAGGCACGCTCGACATCGGCCTGGTCGCCATCCCCATCACGGCCTCCAAGGACATCCAGATCACGCACTGGCGCAGCGACCGCATGATGGCTTTCCTGCCGGCCACCTGGAAATCGCCCGCCGCCATCAAGCCGGGCTGGCTGATGGACAAACCGATGATCTTCAACGATGCCACCACCCAGATGTACCGGCTCACCATGGCCTGGTTTGCCGAGGCCGGGGAAAACCCGCGCGCGCGCATCGAACTGAACTACAACGAAGCCATGAAGAGCCTGGTCTCCGCCGGCTACGGCGCAGCCATCCTGCCGCTGGAGCAACCCCTGGCCGCCGAGCTGGAGCGCCACAAGGACATCCGCATCGTGCCACTGTCGCCGGTACTCAAGCGACACATCGGTGTGGCCCATCGCGCCCTGCCCAACCTGGACAAGGCCACCGTGAACGTGCTGGAGACCATACGGCAGTTCCAGGAAGCCTGACGGGGCTGGTTGACCGCAGGATCGTGCATTAAACACAGCTTAATGCTCGATTCACCGAGCATTAAGCACAGCGCAATCCTGATCTCCTATAGTCGATGCTCATCGACCTACCCTCTTCAGGAGTTCCCCATGAGCCTGGCCACCCTGCCCACGCCCGCCGCCTTGATCGACATCTCGCGCATGGAGCGCAACATCGCCCGCATGCAGCAGCGCATGGATGCGCTGGGCGTGCGCTTCCGTCCGCACGTCAAGACCACCAAGTGCCAGCAGGTGGTGCAGGCGCAACTCCAGGCCGGGGCCCGCGGCATCACCGTCTCCACCCTCAAGGAAGCCGAACAGTTCTTTGCTGCCGGCATCACCGATATCGTCTACGCCGTCGGCATGGCCCCCACCAAGCTGGGCCAGGCGCTGGCACTGCGCCGCCAGGGCTGCGATCTCAAGATCGTGGCCGATAGCGTGGCCTGTGCCGAGGCCATCGTGGCCTTCGGCCAGGCGCAAGAGGAATGTTTTGAAGTCTGGATTGAAATCGACGTGGATGGCCACCGCTCCGGCATCGCCCCGGAAGACGCCACCCTGCTGGCCGTGGGCAAGGTGCTCCATGCCGGCGGCATGCGCATCGGCGGCGTGATCGCCCATGCCGGTTCCAGCTACGACTACGACAACGACGCCGCCCTCATCGCCGTGGCCGAACAGGAACGCGCCGGCTGCGTGCGCGCCGCCGAACGTTTGCGCGAAGCCGGCCTGCCCTGCGAGGTGGTCAGCATCGGCTCCACCCCGACCGCCCTGCGCGCCGAACACCTGCGCGGCGTGACCGAAGTGCGTGCCGGTGTCTATGCCATGTTCGACCTGGTGATGCACAACGTGGGCGTCAACACCATGGACGAGATCGCCCTGAGCGTGCTGACTACCGTGATCGGCCACCAGCCCGAAAAAGGCTGGGCCATCGTCGATGCAGGATGGATGGCGATGAGCCGCGACCGCGGCACGCAAGGCCGCAAGCACGACTTCGGCTATGGGCAGGTCTGCACGGAAGATGGCAAGGTGCTGGAAGGCTACCTCATGAGCGGTGCCAACCAGGAACACGGCATCCTCTCGCGCCAGGGCAGCCCGGATGCGCAGATCGCAGAGCACCTGCCCATCGGCACGCGCCTGCGCATCCTGCCCAATCACGCCTGTGCCACCGGTGCGCAGTACCAGCAATACCAGGCCATCGCAGCCGATGGCAGCGTGGCAATCTGGCCACGCTTCAACGGCTGGTAAGCGCCCCGCCCTTGAGCCCGCTGCCAAACCAGGACTGCGCCAGCGCCACCCAGTAGCGCACGCCTTCTTCGATGATGTCGTCGTTGAAGTCGTAGTGCGGGTGGTGCAGCGAGTGGGAGGCACGGTCCTGCGGCGCATTGCCGATCAGCACATAGGTGCCGGGCCGCTCTTCCAGCATGAAACCGAAATCCTCGGAGGTCATGTTGGCCGGGATGCCGGTGCGGATGCGCTCATCGCCGAAGGTCTGGCGAATCACCCGTTCGCAGAAATCGGTCTCGGCCGGGGTGTTGATGGTGGCCGGGTAGTACTGGAAGAATTCCACTTCGACCTTGGCCCCGTAGGCTTCGGCCAGCGCATGGCACATGCGGCGGATGTCTTCCTGCAGCTTTTGCTGCAAGGTGGAGGACAGCGTGCGGATGGTGCCGCGCAATTCGGCGCGGTCCGGAATGACGTTGTCGGTATCGCCCGCATGGAACATGCAGACCGAAATGACCGCCGGGTCGACCGGGTCCTTGTGGCGCGCCGCGATGGTCTGGCACTGCAGGACCATGGAGCAGGCCAGCGGAATCGGGTCCAGCCCCAGGTGCGGCTGGGCCGCATGGGCGCCCTTGCCGGTGATAGTGATCTTCAGGCGCGAACCGGCGGCCATGATGGGACCGGTACGCAAGCCGAACTGTCCGGCCGGCAAGCCGGGCCAGTTGTGCATGCCGAACACGGCTTCGGTCGGAAACTGCTCGAACAGGCCGTCATCGATCATCTTGCGCGCCCCCGCCCCGCCCTCTTCTCCCGGCTGAAAGACGAAGTGCACGCTGCCCGGCAAGGTCGGCTGCTGCTTGAGTACGCGCGCCGCGCCCAGCAGCATGACGGTGTGCCCGTCATGACCGCAGGCGTGCATGATGCCGTGGCTGCAGGAAGCGTGCGCAAAATCATTGGCCTCGACGATGGGCAAGGCATCCAGGTCCGCACGCAGCACGATGCCCCGTTGCGGATCGCTGCCAGGCAGGCTGGCTACCACGCCGGTGCCGCCCAGGCCGCGCGTGACTTCATAGCCCAGCGCTTGCAGCTCCTGCACCACCACGTCGGCGGTGCGATGTTCCTCGAAACGCAGCTCGGGATGCGCGTGCAGGTCGCGGCGCAGGCCGGCCCAGTGGGCGCGGTGCTGGTGCAAGGAGTCGTGCGAATGTTCAGTGTGTTCCATGATGCTCATGTGTTCAGGCCGTGATGTCGGCGGTGATGAAGGCGTTCAGGCGTAGTAGCCGAGGATCGATTTCACTTCCATGTATTCCTCCATGCCTTCCACGCCATACTCGCGCCCGTTGCCGGACTGCTTGTAGCCGCCGAAGGGGGCTTGCGGATCCCAGGCCGGATAGTTCAGGTGCACCTGGCCGGACTGGATGCGGGCGGCCACTGCGCGTACCTGGTCCTTGTCGGTACCCTGCACGTGCGCGCCCAGACCATAGACGGTGTCGTTGGCGATGGCAACGGCTTCTTCCACGGTGTCATAGGGCAGGATGGCCAGCACCGGTCCGAAGATTTCTTCCTGGGCGATCACCATGTCGGTATGCACGTCGGAGAAGATCGTGGGCCGCGCATAGTAGCCCTGCTCCAGTCCGTCCGGGCGTCCGGCACCACCGGCCAGCAGGCGTGCACCGTCCTGCATCCCGGCTTCGATCATCTGTTGCACCCGCAGGAATTGTGCGCGGTTGGCCAGCGGGCCGTGGGTCGTTGCCTCATTGGTGGGGTCGCCCACTTTCATTTGGGCCAGCGTTGCCAGCGCCAGTTCATGCACGCGGTCCAGCGCCGCACGCGGCACGATCAGGCGCGTGGGCGCGCTGCAGGACTGACCCATGTTGCGGAAGGCCGCCGCCACACCGGGCGGAATGGCACGTGCCAGATCCGCATCCGGCAACACCACATTGGGCGACTTGCCGCCCAGCTCCTGGGCCACGCGCTTGACGGTGACGGCAGCGGCTTGCGCTACCAGCACGCCGGCGCGGGTGGAGCCGGTGATCGAGATCATGTCCACCTGCGGATGCGAGGACATGGCCGCACCGACCTCGGGCCCGCTGCCATTGACCAGGTTGAAGACGCCAGCCGGAATGCCCGCCTCATGCACGATCTCGGCAAACAGCAAGGCCGACAGCGGCGACAGTTCGCTCGGCTTCAACACCACGGTGCAACCGGCTGCCAGTG
>NZ_DBIC01000092.1:0-5432 GCF_002296545.1 Herbaspirillum sp. UBA812
ACCAACAGCTACGATGTTCCCCCGTGCTGGCAATTTTTCTTAGGCACCGATGAAAAAGCTTCTCGCGGCATTTGCCGCAACCGTCCTTTCCCTTTCCGCCCTGACCGCCTCCGCCCAAAGCCTGCCGCCGCCGACCGTGGCGGCCAAGAGCTGGCTGCTGCTGGATGCCTCGGCCAACCAGGTGATCGCCTCCAGCGACGCCGACACCCGCGTGGAACCGGCCTCGCTGACCAAGCTGATGACCGCCTACCTGGCCTTCGCTGCCCTGCGCGACAAGCGCCTGAGCCTGGAGCAGGAAGTGAACGTTTCGGTCAACGCCTGGAAGGTCGATCCGAGCAGCTCCAAGATGTTCATCGAGCCCAACAAGCCGGTCTCGATCGACAACCTGCTGTATGGCCTGATCTCGGTCTCCGGCAATGACGCCGCCGTGGCCGTGGCCGAAGCCGTCTCCGGTACGGAAGATGCCTTCGTGCAGCTGATGAACCGTGAAGCGCAGCGCCAGGGCCTGACCAACACCCACTTCAGCAACCCGCACGGCCTGCCCAGCGCCGACACGTACACGACCGCGCGTGACCTGGCGATCCTGTGCCGCAACCTGATCAACGACTTCCCCGACTATTACAAGCGCTATTACTCGGTCAAGAAGTTCACCTACAACAACATCACCCAACCCAACCGCAACCGCCTGCTGTGGCTGGATCCGACGGTCGATGGCATGAAGACCGGCCACACCTCCAGCGCCGGCTATTCGCTGATCACCTCGGCCCATCGCCCGGTGCCCAACGGCGAGCGTCGCCTGATCTCGGTGGTGATCGGTACCGTTTCCGACCAGGTCCGCACCCAGGAAAGCCAGAAGCTGCTGAACTGGGGCTTCCAGAACTTCGACGCCGTGAAGCTGTATGCCAAGGGCCAGGCCGTGGATACGCCGGACGTGTGGAAGGGTTCGCAGAGCAAGATCAAGGTCGGCTTCAAGAACGACGTCTACATCACCATCCCCAAGGGCACGGCTGACAAGGTCAAGACCAAGCTGGAACGCAATGATCCGCTGATCGCCCCGATCTCGGAAAACGCCAAGGTCGGCACCCTGAAGGTGACCATCGATGACAAGACCGTGGCCGAACTGCCGGTGATCGCACTGGAATCGGTGGGCCCGGCTGGCTTCATCGGCCGCGCCTGGGACTCGCTGCGCCTGATGTTCAAGTAATCATCAGGCAGTTCTGCCGCCACGGCGGCAGATGAGCAAGTCAAGAAAACGCCATCGGGTGACCGATGGCGTTTTTTCATGTGCGCTGCCAAGGCCACGCAGTGCATGCCGATACGTATCCGCAAACCCTTGGATGCACCGGATCACATACCCCAAGCCAGAAACAAAAACGCCACCGGCGAACCGGTGGCGTTTCTTTTACTGCTTTGCTGGCTGGCTGAAATCAATCAGCAATCAGGCCGCAACCGCTTCCTTGGCTACTGCCGGTGCCACATCATCCGCCGACGAACGGATCAGGTGATCGAAGGCCGACAGGCCAGCCGTTGCACCTGCACCCACGGCGATGACGATCTGCTTGTACGGCACCGTAGTGACGTCACCCGCAGCAAAGACACCAGGAATCGAAGTCTGGCCCTTGGCGTCGATCTCGATCTCGCCGTGCTTGGACAAGGCCAGGGTTCCCTTGAGCCATTCGGTGTTGGGCACCAGGCCGATCTGGACGAACACGCCTTCCAGTTCCACGTGCTTGACCTCGCCGGTTTCACGTTCCTTGTAGCTGATGCCGTTGACGCGCTGGCCGTCGCCGGTGATCTCGGTAGTCTGTGCCGACGTCACGATGGTCACATTGGGCAGGCTCTTGAGCTTGCGCACCAGCACCGCATCGGCCTTCAGTTCGGCTGCGAACTCGATCAGGGTCACATGGGCGACGATACCGGCCAGGTCGATGGCTGCTTCCACGCCCGAGTTGCCGCCACCGATCACCGACACGCGCTTGCCCTTGAACAGCGGACCATCGCAGTGCGGGCAATAGGCCACGCCCTTGTTCTTGTATTCCTGCTCGCCCGGCACGTTGACGTTGCGCCAGCGGGCACCGGTGGACAGGATCACGGTCTTGCCCTTCAGCACGCCGCCATTGGCCAGCTTCACTTCGATCAGCTTGTCGCCCGGCACCAGCGCTTCAGCGCGCTGCACGTTCATGATGTCGACGTCATAGGCCCGCACGTGCTGTTCCAGCGCGGTGGCGAATTGCGGGCCTTCGGTCTCCTGCACCGAGATGAAGTTCTCGATGGCCAGGGTATCGAGCACCTGGCCGCCGAAACGCTCGGCCACCACGCCGGTACGGATACCCTTGCGCGCTGCATAGATCGCGGCAGCTGCACCAGCGGGACCACCGCCGACGATGAGCACGTCATACGGCTCCTTGGTGCTCAGTTCTTCACCCTTGCGGGCAGCGGCACCGGTGTCGAGCTTGGCGAGGATCTCTTCCACGCCGGTACGGCCCTGGCCGAAGACTTCGCCGTTCATGTAGACGGTCGGCACGGCCATAATCTGGCGTTGCTCGACTTCACCCTGGAACAGCGCGCCGTCGATGGTCACCGACTGGATGCGCGGATTGATGATGGACATCACGTTCAGCGCCTGCACCACTTCCGGGCAATTCTGGCAAGTCAGCGAGACATAAGTCTCGAAGCGATAATCGCCGTCCAGGTTCTTGATCTGCTCGATGACCTTGTCGTCGAGCTTGACCGGGTGCCCGCCGACTTGCAGCAGCGCCAGCACCAGGGAGGTAAATTCGTGGCCCATCGGGATCGCGGCGAATTCGACGCTGATAGGGGTCCCGGGGCGGTTCAGCCTGAAGGACGGGGTACGTCCCTGGGCATCGGCACCGCGTTGCTCGACCAGCTTGATGCGGTCCGACAGCAGCACGATGTCTTGCAGGAGTTCCTGCATCTCACGGGACTTGGCGCCATCATCGAGCGACGCGACGATCTCGATCGGGTGGCTGACCTTTTCCAGATAGGCCTTCAGTTGGGTCTTGAGATTGGCATCAAGCATGATGATTACTTCCTCGTTGAGAGATTCTAGGGTCGCCCTGACCACGGCCTCGCCCTTGTGGGGGTCGGCCGCTTGCCCGGGGGGGAGCGGGCCAGGACGGATACTGCAGGATATTCAGTGCGGCGCCAGCCGGAGAACAGCACTTGGCTGGCGCGATACGGCGGGGTATTGCTTAGATCTTGCCGACCAGGTCCAGCGAGGGCTTCAGGGTGGCAGCGCCTTCTTCCCACTTGGCGGGGCAGACTTCACCCGGGTGCGATGCCACGTACTGGGCAGCCTTGACCTTGCGCAGCAGTTCCGAAGCGTCACGGCCGATGCCGTTGTCGTGCACTTCCATGACCTTGATTTCGCCTTCCGGATTGATCACGAAGGTGCCGCGCAGTGCCAGGCCTTCTTCTTCGATCAGCACTTCGAAGTTGCGTGCCAGGGTTGCGGTCGGGTCGCCCACCAGCGGGTACTGGACCTTCTTGATGGCTTCCGAGGTGTCGTGCCATGCCTTGTGAGCGAAGTGGGTGTCGGTGGACACGCCGTAGATTTCAACGCCCAGCTTCTTGAATTCAGCGTAGTTGTCGGCCAGATCTTCCAGCTCGGTCGGGCACACGAAAGTGAAGTCGGCCGGGTAGAACACGAACACGGACCACTTGCCCTTCAGGGTGGCTTCGGTGATGTCGACGAACTTGCCATCGTGGTAAGCGGTTGCCTTGAACGGCTTGATAGTGGTGTTGATCAGGGACATTGTCGATTTCCTTTAAAAGGGGGGTTGAGTGAAGCGATGGGTTGAATAGTAGAACGCCCAACAAAATAGATCAATTTTATTTAATCAATAATTTTGATTGGATTTAACTATCAGTCTTGAGGATCAGGCTATCGGCAGCGCCGGCGCCCGCAAAACGACGCGGTCACCGGAAACACATGGCATCGGCCTGCGCAGATGCAAGCGCGACACTGGCCAATCGCTGACCGTGATCGCTTAAGATGGAACACTTCCGGCCGCGCCAAGGAGCGGGTGCGAGCGGAAGTGGGAGCAATGTTACTGCAAGCACGCCGTTCTTGTGCAGGTGCACAAGCTGACCAATCCTGACCCTGATGAACCGATGAGCGAGCACCGTCCCCAACCCGGCCGCCGCGCCGATTTCCTGCATTTTCACGCGATTGCGACACGCTGGATGGACAACGATGTCTATGGCCACGTCAACAATGTCGTCTACTACAGCTGGTTCGATACCGCCGTGAACCATTATCTGGTGCAGCGCGGAGTGCTGGATATCGAGCGAGGGGATGTGATCGGGCTGGTCATCGAAACGCAGTGCAACTATTTCGCTTCGGTCGCCTTTCCGGACCTGATCGAAGTGGGCATGCGCGTGGCGCATCTGGGCCGCAGCAGCGTGCGTTACGAGCTGGGCATCTTCAAGGCGGGGGAAGAGACTGCCGCTGCGCAAGGCCACTTCGTGCATGTGTACGTGGATCGCGCCAGCCGCAGGCCGGTGGCGTTGCCCGAGGCATTGCGGGCGGCGCTCATGCCGCTGACCTTGCTGATGCCGGGCTGAAAAAACGCTTTCGCCAGATCCGCCACCCCAAAAAGAAAACGCCTGCCGCATCGCTGCGGCAGGCGCTTCCTGTCTTCTCCGAACCGGTCAGCTTAGGCTGCCAGCTTCTTCTCCAGCTTTTCCTTCACACCTTGCAGTTCGGCCGGCAGCTTGTGCTTGAGCTTGTCGAACAGTTCGGCATGCAGCTCCAGTTCCTTGACCCAGGCGGCCTTGTCGATGGAGGTGATGGTGGCGAATTGCTCGGCGCTGAAGTCCAGGCCTTCCCACTGCAGGTCATCGAAGCGCGGGGTGACGCCGAACAGATGTTCGACACCACCGGTCTTGACGCCCTGCGGATCCTCGATGCGGTCCAGCATCCACTTCAGCACGCGCATGTTGTCGCCGAAGCCGGGCCAGACGAACTTGCCATCGGCATCGGTGCGGAACCAGTTCACGCAGTAGATCTTCGGCAGCTCGGCGGGCGAGGCGGCGATCTTCTTGCCGATGTCCAGCCAGTGCTGGAAGTATTCGCTCATGTTGTAGCCGGCAAAGGGCAGCATGGCGAACGGATCGCGGCGCACCACGCCCTGCTGGCCGACGGCCGCAGCGGTGGTTTCCGAACCCATGGTCGCGGCCATGTAGACGCCTTCCACCCAGTTGCGGGCTTCGGTCACCAGCGGCACGGTGGTGGAACGGCGGCCACCGAAGATGAAGGCCGAGATCGGCACGCCGGCCGGATCATCCCAGGCCGGATCGATCACCGGGTTCTGGGTCGCGGCCACGGTGAAGCGGGCGTTCGGGTGCGCTGCCTTGCGGCCGGTTTCCTTGCCGATTTCCGGGGTCCAGTCCTTGCCCTGCCAGTCGAT
>NZ_DBIC01000241.1:0-24949 GCF_002296545.1 Herbaspirillum sp. UBA812
TGAGCTGACCGAAGCACTGACCCTCATGCAGACCGGCAAGTCGCGCATGATGCCGGTGATCCTGGTGGGCAGCGAGTTCTGGGCCGGCCTGGTGGACTGGATCAAGACCCGCCTGGTGGACGACGGCATGATTTCGCCCAAGGACGTGAACCTGCTGCAGGTGATCGACGAACCTGCCGACGTGCTGGCAGCGATCCAGAAATTCCACGCCGAGAAGTCCAAACCGGCGGAAACCCAGCAGGAGGCAGAACGTCAGAGCGGGATGTATCTGTAACGCCGCACTTCATGAGCACGACGAGGCCGGACAGCAGCGATGCCGTCCGGCCTTCTCTTTTTACCGGACCAGAACCGGCATGGCATCAGTGATAGACGCAAGAAAGTTCACTTCCCCTCACCAACGTACGATTTGAAACAACAACGCAAGAATTCATGATGCAGGGCAACTTCATGAAGATTCATACCACTTTCTTGCACCTTCTCTTTTATGCCGGTCGCCCGCGCCTATTTCACGCAACTCTTCCTGGGCACGCTGTACGCGGCGCTGTTCCTGTGCCTGATACCGATGGCGACCGGTGCGGCCATGCTGTTTCTTCCCGCCACACAGTGGCAGCCATGGCACCCCGACCGGTGGCAAGACAGCCTGTACGCGCACCGTGAAACCCTGTACTGGCTGGCGGCCCTGCTCATGGCCGCCACCCTGGCCTGGTTCTGCTGGGGCATGGGCCGCGTCATCGGTCAGGCCCAGCCGCGCTGGCAGCCAGCCTACTGGACCACCACCCTGCTCTACATGCTGGTGATGAGCTATGGCGTGGCCATTGCCGTCGTCACCAGCACCCGGCCCCATTACCAGCAATGCCAGATGTACACCGAAAAGCTCAACGGCGGCCTGCGCCACTATCGGGGCGAAGACTTCCTGGTCGAACTGTGCGGCACCGGCAGCGGCGACAACCGGCACGACCAGATCCGCCTGCGCATCTTCGATGAGCAGGGCCAGTGGCGCGCGGTACGTTACTTCACCGTGCAATGGGGCGGGCACTATCCCGTGCTGATCGACTATGCCCGCGACCACCTCGCCTACTTCGATGCCAGCGAAGGCGAAGATGAAGAATTCGTCAAAGTGGTGGCCATGCCCCCGACCCTGGCCGACTGGCTGAGCACCCGCATCCCGCTGCTGGACTAGCCCCGGCGATGGATCCGGCTCAACACGGCCACGCGTGCTCGCATTTGCCTGTTGTCTTATTGATCATTCCCATGAAGAAACGCGACGGCCAGACCTTGATGGTTTGCTACAATGAAGAAAACAACACCCCTTTTTCTTCATAAGATCATGAAACCATCCCAACTCCGGTTCAAAGAGTCCCTGGCAGCGCTGCTGCTGTGCGCATCGGCTGGCCTGGCCGCGCCGCTGGCGCTGGCACAAACTCCGCCCGCAGGCCTGGCTGCCCAGCCCGCTCCGCCGCCGCCCGAACTGGAGAAGCTGGAAGAAGGCGAACCACCGGCCGTGACCATCCGCAAGCCGGGCGAAGACAGCCGCACGCAAGGCAACAGCATCAAGGAACGCCGCGACCACGGCCAGACCAAGGAAATCGAAGTCAAGTCCGGTCCCAGCACCTACTACGTGCGTCCCAATCCGCAACTGGGCGGTTCCACCCCCGGCGATGCACAAAGCCCGCCGCCGAGCTCGGCCCAGTGGAAGGTCGGCGAGTTCGACTGGGGTGTCAAGAAGCCTCAGGAAGGCGACACCGACGGCACCACCAAGAAGTGATTCCGCTGATCGCGCACGTCGCCAGACGGTGATGGCGCGCGATCGCCAGCGATCAACCGCATCACCCGGCCGCATTGCGCAGCCGGTTCAGGAACGGGAAGGACGGCGCATCTGCCCTCCCCCTCGCGCAGCCGCCGGATTTGGCGGCAGCGCGCCCCAGCCAGCATCCTCTTTTCATTTTCGTCATGGCAGTCTTTACACAGGTCAGTCTGGAACAACTCTCGGACTGGATTGAACAATTCCCGCTCGGCCGCGCCACCTCGATCAAGGGCATCTCCTCGGGCATCGAAAACAGCAACTTCTTCATCGGCACGGAGCAAGGCGAATACGTGCTGACGCTGTTCGAGAAGCTGCACATCGAACAGTTGCCCTTCTATCTCGAACTGATGCGCCACCTGGCGCAGCGCGGCATCCCGGTGCCGGCGCCGGTGCCCAACGACAAGGGCGCCATCGTCAACCTGCTCAACGACAAGCCGGCAGCCATCGTCAGCAAGCTCGAAGGCCAGTCGCAGCTGGATCCGCAACCGGTGCACTGCGCCGCGCTGGGCGACATGCTGGCGCGCATGCACCTGGCGGCCAAGGATTTCAAGATCCTGCAGCCCAACCTGCGCGGCCTGGCCTGGTGGCTGGAAACCACCCCGGCGGTGCTGCCCTTCCTGCCGGCCGAGCTGGGCCAGCTGCTCGCCAGCGAAGTGCAGTACCAGAAGGACTTTGCCGCCACCGCCGACTACCGCGCCCTGCCGCGCGGACCGGTGCATGCCGACCTGTTCCGCAATAACGCGATGTTCGTGGGCGAGCAGCTGTCGGGCATCTTCGATTTCTATTTCGCCGGTTGCGATACCTGGCTGTTCGACCTGGCCGTGACCGTCAACGACTGGTGCGTGGAGCTGGACACGGGCGTGCTCGACACTGCCCGCAGCGAAGCCATGCTGGCCGCCTATCGTGCCGTGCGTCCGTTCTCGGACGCCGAACGCGTGGCGTGGCAGCCGATGCTGCGCGCTGCCGCCCTGCGCTTCTGGCTGTCGCGCCTGTACGATTTCTATCTGCCGCGCGAAGCCGAAATGCTCACGCCGCATGATCCGACGCACTTCGAACGCATCCTGCGCCTGCGCATCCAGGATGCGCCACCGACGCTGTAAGCACTGGAGCCATGGAAAAGATCCCCGCACACACCGGCTGGTCCTGGGTCAAACAGGGCTTCGCCCTGTTCAGAAAGCAACCGGCTGAAATCTCGACGCTGTTCTTCGCCTACATGTTCCTGATGCTGGCGCTGGGCATCATCCCGGTGCTCGGCCAGATGCTGCCGCTGATCCTGATCCCGCTGTTCTCGATGTCGTTCATGCAGGCCTGCGCGCAGATCGAGCGCGGTGAACGGGTGTTCCCCAACCTGCTGTTGATCGGCTTCCGCAGCCCGGCGCGCAATACGCTGTTGAAGCTCGGCCTGCTCTATCTGCTGGTGGCCACGCTGGTGGTGGCGGCTTCGGCGCTGGCCGACGGCGGCAGCTTCTGGAAAGCCATGATGGGTGGCGGCCTGTCGACCGAGGAACTGCAAAGCGCCGCTGGCAGCATGCGCATTGCCATGCTGGTGGCGGCCGCCCTCTACGTGCCGGCGGCCATGGCGTTCTGGTATGCCGCCCCCTTGATCATGTGGCAGCAGATGCCGCTGGGGAAGGCACTGTTCTACAGCTTCTTCGCGGTGCGCCGCGCCGGGCGTGCATTCCTGGTCTTCGGCATGGCCTGGATCATGATCGCCATTGTGGTGCCCACGGTCATCAGCATGGCCATCACGCTGCTGACCGGCAGCATTACGGCGGTGTTCTTCATCCTGCTGCCGATCTCGATAATATTGACGGTCATCATGTACTGTTCGTTCTATCCGACCTACACTAGCGTCTTCGGAAAGCCCCGCAGAGGGTCCGACAGCCCGCACAACGGAGACGATCCCATCGTCTGACGCGTCATTCCCGTCAGGCAGGACCTTGCGCCAGGCTGTCGCTGCCTGGCGCGCCCGGTCCGATGTGTTCGCAAGGGAGAGGCGAACAGCATCAGCTCCACCGCCCGCCCCCGCCAGCTGGACTTTCCATCACCACAGCTTCTTACACGGGGGTATCAGATGCGCATGAACATGCCGGTCACAGGGCAGGAACGCCTGCTCATCGATGGCAAGGCCATCGTTTCCAAGACCGATCTCCAGGGCAACATCACCTACGTCAATCCTTACTTCATCGAGATCAGCGGTTTCGAGGAAGAGGAATTGCTGGGCGCGCCGCAAAACCTGATCCGCCATCCGGACATGCCGCCGGAGGCCTTCGCCGACATGTGGGCCACCATCAAGGGCGGCACCCCCTGGACCGGACTGGTCAAGAATCGCAGCAAGAGCGGAGATCACTACTGGGTGCGTGCCAACGTGACGCCCATCCGCGAAAGCGGCCAGGTGGTCGGCTACATGTCGGTCCGTACCAAGCCCGAACGCGCGGCGGTGGAAGGCGCCGAGAAGCTCTACGCAAGCATGCGCCGTGGCCAGGCCAAGGGCATTGCCCTGCATCGTGGTGAAGTGGTCCGTACCGGGCTGGCCGGATGGCTGGGCAAGCTCGGGCGCATGCAGTTGAATACGCGCCTGAACTGGTCGATGGGCGTGATGCTGGCGATCCAGATCTCCGTCGTACTGGCCGGCATGATGACGCTGCACCAGTGGTGGATCAGTGCGCTGGCGGCCGCGTCAGCCCTGCTGTCCATCGTGCAGTGGATCGCCCTGCGCGCCGCGCTCATCAAGCCGCTGCAGCAGGCACTCGATATCACCCACGCCATCACCGGGGGCGACCTCTCGGTGCGCATCGAGACCGGCCGCCATGATGAACTGGGCCGCCTTCTGGCCTCGCTGCGCCAGATGAACGTGAACCTGACCGCCATCATCGGCGACGTGCGTTCCAACGTCGAGACCATCAATATGGCGACCCGTGAAATCGCCACCGGCAACATGGATCTCTCACGCCGCACTGAACAGCAAGCCGCGAATCTGGAAGAAACGGCATCGAGCATGCACCAGCTCGCCGGCACCGTGCGCCAGAATGCGGATCACGCGGGCCAGGCCAACGAGCTGGCCGGGACCGCATCGTCCATTGCAATGCGCGGCGGCGATGCCGTGGCCAGCACCGGCACGACGATGAACGAGATCAGCGAATCCTCCAACAAGATCGTGGACATCATCAGCCTGATCGACAGCATCGCCTTCCAGACCAACATCCTGGCGCTCAATGCCGCGGTGGAAGCGGCGCGCGCCGGCGAGCAGGGACGCGGCTTTGCGGTGGTGGCCTCGGAAGTGCGCATGCTCGCGCAGCGTTCGGCAGCGGCGGCCAAGGAGATCAAGCAGTTGATCGACGACTCGGTGGCCAAGGTGGAAGTGGGCAATCGCCAGGTGGAGCAGGCCAGCAGCACCATGCGCGACATCGTGGCCTCGGTGCAGCGGGTCTCGGGCATCATGAGCGAAATCAACGAAGCGACCCAGCAGCAGAGTGCCGGCATCAACCAGGTGCATGAAGCCATCACGCAGATGGATGCCAGCACCCAGCAGAATGCCTCGCTGGTCGAAGAAGCGGCCGCAGCGGCCACCAGTCTGGAAGAGCAGACCATGCGCCTGCTGCAGGCGATCTCGGTGTTCAAGTTCAACCGGCGATGAGGCGCTACCGCCCGGGCAGCGGATCTACAGCGGGAGGCTCAATCAGGGCTGGGCAGCTCCCTCCAGCACTTGGTGATAAGTGATATAGACTTGCTCGCGCTCATAGCCCAGCGCTTCGTAAAGCCGCTGGGCGGTCACGTTGGTCGTGGCGGTATCGAGCGTGATCCTTTGCGCTCCCCGCGCGCTGAAGTGATCGCGAAGGTACTGCATCAGCTTGCGGCCATGGCCTTGCTGGCGCGCAGTGTGAATGACATACAGGTCGGAGAGATACTGGTAAGGACGCATGCTCAGTGAACAGGTTGCGGGATAGCACTGCGCGAAAGCAAGCGCGTTTCCCGCGTCATCAATCAGCAAGAACATCGAAGACCGCCGCAGCCGCAAGTTCTCTTCCAGAAAGTGACGACATGCCGGCAAGTCGTCCTCATATTCATAGAAAATCCGGTAATCGTTGAACAAGCCGGCCAGGATATCGAGCTGGGCTTCACTGCATTCGATGACCTGCATATCTCTCCTCTGATTGAAGTTAAGCGCCCTCCCCATACAAGGGCGCAAACGGCGCATAGATCGCCCGATAGCGTTGCAGCCGCACCTGCAAGGCCGCATGCCGTGCTGCATCGGGCTGGTACAGCGCCTGCTGTGCCGGTTTGCGGCACACCTCGGCTTCGTCGCCGCCATCGGCCAGCCAGGCCAGGCGCGCCGCACCGAGTGCGCCACCGGCCTCGCTGCCCACGTGGGTGACGATGCGCACCTGCAGCGCATCGGCCAGCAACTGTGCCCAATAAGCGCTGCGCGCGCCACCTCCTACCAGCGACAATTCGGCCACATCGGTGCCCGCCGCACGCAGCGCATCGAGCCCATCCACCATGCCGAAGGCCACGCCTTCCAGCACCGCATAGCCGAGTGCGGCGCGCTGGTGTTCCGGTGTCAGCCCATGGAAGACACCGGTAGCATAAGGATCGTTGTGCGGGGTGCGTTCACCTGACAGGTAAGGCAGGAACAGCGGCGCATTGTTGCGCGCTTCCTCGTCGAGCTGTTCGATCTCGGCCAACAGGCTCTTCTCATCCACGGAACACAAACGACAGAACCAGCGCAGGCAACTGGCCGCCGAGAGCATCACGCTCATCTGGTGCCAGCGCTGCGGCAGGGTATGGCAGAAGGCATGAATGGCCCGCCCCGGATTCGGACGGAAGCGATCATTGACCACGAACAGCACACCGGAAGTTCCCAGCGAGAGGAAGCCATCGCCGGGCTTGACCGCCCCGATGCCCACTGCACTGGCCGCGCCATCACCGGCACCACCGGCCACGATCACGTCCGCACGCAAGCCCCAGGCCTGCGCCACTTCCGGCAGCAGCGTGCCGGAAACCGCACTGCCATCGACCAGCGCCGGCATCTGATCGCGCCGCATGCCGGAGGCGGCCAGCAGTTCGTCGGACCAGTTGCGGCCTTCCACATCCAGCCACAGCGTGCCGGCCGCATCCGAGGGATCGCACACCTTGCGCCCGGTCATCATGAAGCGCAGCCAATCCTTGGGCAGCAGCACGGTCGCGATGCGCGCAAACAGTTGCGGTTCATGGCGCGCCACCCACAGCAGCTTGGGCGCAGTGAAACCCGGCATGGCCAGGTTGCCGGCGATGCCATGCAGGCGCGGTGCGCGGCGTTCCAGCTCGGCACATTCGGGGGCACTGCGCGAATCGCTCCAGAGGATGGCCGGACGCTGTACGGCATCCTGCACATCCATCAGCACCGCACCATGCATCTGGCCGGACAGGCCGATGGCGCGGATGCGGCCGAAGCGCTCACTGCCGAGCTGCTCGCGCAGTTTGTCCACGGTGGCACAGGTCGCCTGCCACCAGTCGGCCGGGCTCTGCTCGGACCAGCGCGGATGCGGACGCGACACCGTCAGCGTACTGCCGGCCAGTGCCAGCAACGCGCCCGTCTCGTCGATCACCACCGCCTTGACCTCGGACGTACCCAGGTCGATCCCAAGATACATGGTGCTCCTCGTTATTCGTTATTGAACGGCAATTCTATGACGCCTTGGACACAAAAGGCAGCCTCAGTGTGCCTGCCCCAGCCACTGCTGCACGCGCCCATAAGCCGAGCGCACCAGCGCCACCAGGCGCGCATCACCAGCCAGTTCGCCCCACAGCACGGCATCCGCGCAGAAGGCCTGCACCACATCCTCTGCCGCCAGCATGCTGCGCGCGGCGGCGGCGTCGAAGATGCCGTCCTGGTATTCATAAGGCAGCGCACCGGCCGCCCAGCGCTGCAGGAATACCAGGAACAGCGCAGGCAGCATGGCTGTAGCCTGCGGATCGCGGCCGGCCGCCAGGCTCTCCTGCAAGGTCGGGCGGATGAAGCCCGGGATCTTGGAATAGCCATCGGCGGCCACGCGTTGGTTGGTGTCCTGGATGGCCGGATTGGAGAAGCGCGCCAGCGTTGTATCGCGGTATGCCGCCAGGTCGATGGGGCTGGGCGTGAGGCAGGGGATCACGTCCTGCGTCACGTAGTCATGCGCCATCTGGCGGATGTCCTCGCGCAACGTACCTTCGTGGATGTATTGCAGCCCGGCCAGCGTGCCGGCCCAGGCGATGCAGCTGTGGCTGGCGTTGAGGATGCGGATCTTGGCTTCCTCGTACGGCAGCACCGATTGCACCATCTCCACGCCGGCCGCTTCCAGGCGCGGGCGACCGGCCTTGAAGTCGTCTTCGATCACCCATTGGATGAAGGACTCGCCCATGAGGGCGCAGGGATCGTCGACACCTGTATTTTCTTTCACACGGGCCGCAACCGCCGGTGTGGGGCGGGGTGTGATGCGGTCCACCATGGCATTGGGGCTGGTGGCATGAGCATCCATCCAGGCCACCAGTGCGCTCTCGCCACGCAGGGTCAGGAACTGGCGCAGGCCGTCGCGGAAACGTTCGCCGTTGTGGCGCAGGTTGTCGCAGTTCAGCAGGGTCAGCGCCGCCTGCGGATGGGCCTGGCTGCGTGCGCGCAGGATGGCTGCAATCGCGCCGTAGATGGTGCGCGGTGCACCGCTGCCATCGAGCGCACAGCGCAGATCATCGGCCAGGTCGGCGTTGCCGGTGTCGAGCTGGTAGTGATGGTCGAGGTAGTAGCCGCCCTCGGTCACGGTGAAGGAGATGATGCGGGTGCGCTCTTCCGCACCGGCAGCGATCAGTTGCGTGAGCCGTTCATCCCACGGCAGGATGCGGCCGATGGAGGCGATGCGCTGGTAGCTGCGCTCACCCTCGGGTGTGACGGTCTCCAGCGTGTACTGGCCCTGCTGGCGGGCCAGCGCTTCCAGCAGCGGGCTCATGTCGGCGCGGATGTTGGCCAGCGCCAGTTGCCAGCGGCGGTCGGCACCGCTCTCGCGCAGCGCATTCAGGTAGACCGCCTGGTGGGCGCGATGGAAGGAGCCGGCGCCGATGTGCAGCCAGGTCAGGCTGTCGGCGGCGTCCTGGTCGATGGAAGTGGCGGTACGGGTCATGCCTGGTCCTTGTCGAGGAGGTGAATGGTCGAAGGGATCAATGCGGGCGCGCTGCAGCCACGCCCGATGTGAGGCGCGGCAAGGCCTGGCCGTCGGCACCGAACAGATGGCAGCGGGCCGGATCGGCAGCCAGCTGCAAGACGCTGCCGTGCGGCGGATCGAGGCTGTCGGGCACGCGCAGGATCAGCGCATCGTCGCTGCCTTCATGGGCCGCATAGAGGTAAGAGAAATCACCCAGCAGCTCCAGCGCCGTGCAGCGTGCCTGCAGCGCAGCCTGGCCCTGGGCGATGTTGAGATGCTCGGGACGCACGCCCAGCGTGACCTTCTGCCCCGCTTGCAGCGTACTGCCATCAACCGCAGCCCATTGCAGCCCGCCCCCGGGCAATTGCACCTGTACGCCATCGGCCTGCACGGCAGCCACGGTGCCATCGATGAAGTTCATCTTGGGCGAACCGATGAAGCCGGCCACGAAACGATTGGCCGGATGGTGATACAGCTGCTGCGGCGAACCGACCTGTTCGATGCGTCCCTCGGAGAGCACCACGATCTTGTCGGCCAGGGTCATGGCTTCGATCTGGTCGTGGGTGACGTAGATCATGGTGGTCTTGAGGTCATCGTGCAGCTTGGCGAATTCCAGGCGCATCTTCACGCGCAGCGCGGCATCGAGGTTCGACAGCGGCTCATCGAAGAGGAACACGCTGGGCTGGCGGGTGATGGCGCGGCCAATGGCCACGCGCTGGCGCTGGCCGCCGGAGAGCGCGCGCGGCTTGCGGTCCAGCAGGTGATCGATGTGCAGGATCTTGGCGGCATGCTGGACGGCGGCATCGATCTCGGCCTTGGACTTGCCGGCAATTTTGAGGCCAAAGGCCATGTTGTCGTACAGGCTCATGTGCGGATACAGCGCATAGGACTGGAACACCATGGCCACGCCTCGCTTGGAAGCAGGCACGTCATTCATGCGGCGGGTGCCGATGTCGAGGTCGCCATCGCTGATCTCTTCGAGCCCGGCGATCATGCGCAGCAAGGTCGACTTGCCACAGCCCGAGGGGCCGACGAAAACGACGAATTCGCCATCCTCGATTTCCAGATTGATGTCGCGCATGACCTCGTTGTCGTCGTAGCGCTTGGCCAGGTTCCTGATGCTCACGGCTGCCATGGGATTCTCCTCGTTCTCTTGTAGGGGGACTGCGCGCTCTTTGCTCAGCGCAGCCAGATCAATTCACTCACCAGTTGCGGAAACTGTTTCATGTCCTCGAATACCTGATGCGCACCGGCATCCTTCAACTTGCGCGCCATCGTCTTGCGGTCATGGGCCACGCCGGTGAAGCCCAGCACGTGCATGCCGGCCGCCACTGCCGCGCGCACGCCGGTGACGCTGTCATCGACTGCCACGCAGCGCGCCGGATCAACATTGAAGCCCGCCGCTGCCGCCAGATACACATCCGGTGCCGGCTTGGGATGGGCCACGTCATGACCGCTGTAGATGCGGCCGGCGAATTGCGGATACAGGCCGCAACGGCGCAAGCCGGCTTCGATGCGCGGCGCATCGCTGTTGCTGGCCACCGCACGCGGCAAGCGGATCGCCTGCAAGGCCTCGACCACGCCCGGCACCGGCTGCGCTTCTTCGCCGCAGGCCACGGCCACCGCCTGGTGGATGCGCTCGGCCGCGGCGGCATCCAGGCCCAGTTCGAATTCCAGATCAACTTCGCCCAGCAGGATGTCGGTGTACATGCCCAGTCGGTGCGCGATGGCGGTATGCAGGGCCTGGCTGCGCTGTTCTTCCTGCTCGTCATCGTCGGCACCGCTCCAGGCCGGCAGCAGCGGTAGCAGCTCACGATGCAGCACCCGCAGGGCGATGCTCTCGCTGTCGAGCAGCACGCCGTCGCAGTCGCAGATCAGATGGGTAATCGCCTGGCGCGCCATCATCACTTCACCGCTCCGAAGGTCAGGCCGCGCACCAGCTGCTTCTGCGCCAGCCAGCCCAGCGCCATGATGGGCGCAATCGCCAGCAGGGAGGCGGCCGACAGCTTGGCCCAGAACAGGCCTTCCGGATTGGAATAGGAGGCGATGAACACCGTCAGCGGTGCCGCATTGACGCTGGTGAGGTTCAGGCTCCAGAAGGCTTCATTCCACGACAGGATGATCAGCAGCAAGGCCGTGGAAGCCAGGCCCGGCATGGCCGTGGGCAGCAGCAGGTAAATCATTTCCTGCCAGGCGTTGGCGCCATCGATGCGGGCGGCTTCGAGGATTTCCTTGGGTACGTCATTGAAGTAGGTGAACGCCATCCACACGGCGATGGGCAGGTTGATGAGCGTATAGATGATGGTCAACCCGGTTACCGTATCAAGCAGGCCGGTGTTCTTGGCCAGCAGATAGATGGGGATCAGTACGCCCACGGCCGGCATCATCTTGGTCGACAGCATCCACAGCAGCAGTTTCTGGGTGCGGCCGGTCGGGAAGAAGGCCATCGAATACGCCGCCGGCACCGCCAGCAGCAGCGACAGCAGCGTCGAACCCAGCGACACGATCAGCGAATTCTGCACATAGCCCAGGTAGTGGCTGCGGCTGAAGACTTCGCGGAAGGTGTCCAGCGTGGGCAAGAAAATCAGCGAGGGGGTATAGGCCTGGGACTCCGTCTTGAAGGCCGTGACCGCCACCCAGAAGATGGGGAAGAACAGCACGATGGCGCAGGCCCAGCCCAGCACCGCCACCCACAGGGGGCTTTTCTTTGGATCGCTCATTTTTCGTTGACTCCCTTGAGGTTCCTGGCCAGCATGCGCACCAGGAAGAACGAGACGATGTTGGCCAGCACGACCGCGAAGATGCCGCCCGCCGAAGCGATGCCGATGTCGAACTGCTGCAGGCCGATCGAATAGACCAGGAAGGTCAGGTTGGTAGTGGCCGTACCGGGGCCGCCTGCGGTGGTGGTGAAGATTTCCGCGAAGACCGAAAGCAGGAAGATGGTCTCGATCATGATGACCACCGTAATGGCGCGCTTCAGGTGCGGCAGGACGATGTAGAAGAAGATGCGCACTGGCCCCGCGCCATCGAGCTGGGCCGCTTCCTTCTGGTCGGTATCGAGCGACTGCAGCGCGGTCAGGAGGATCAGGAAGGCAAACGGAATCCACTGCCAGGCCACGATGATGATGACCGACAGCATGGGGTACTCGGCCAGCCAGTCGATCGGCTCCAGCCCGAGGTGGCGCATCACGTAGGCCAGGATGCCGTAGACCGGATGCATGATCATGTTCTTCCAGATCAGCGCGGCCACGGTGGGCATGACGAAGAAGGGGCCGATGACCAGCAGCCGCGCAATGCCGCGCCCGCGGAAGGGCTGGTCGAACAGCACCGCCAGCAGGGTGCCGCCGATGACGCTGATGGCCAGTACCGAACCGATCAGCAGTGCGGTGTTGCCAATGGAGGGCCAGAAGGCCGGGTCCTGCAACAGGAAGATATAGTTTTCCAGACCCACGAAACCGGTCTGGTCAGGGGCCATCAGATTGTAGCGATTGACCGAAAAATAGATGGTCATCACCAGCGGAACGATCATCCAGGCCAGCAGGATCAGCACCGACGGCGTCTGCATCAGGCGGATGGGATTGAAGCGCTCCTTGCGCGGCGGACTGGTCTGCTGCTTGCGTGCAGCAGGCTGGGAAGAACTCTGCATCATCGGTGAGGTGGACGACACCTGGGTAGAGTGGATCGTGGACATGACGGCCTCGGCATTTCAATCCGGGCGGCGCACGCAAGGTGCAGACAGCCGGGGAGAACGGCGCGATGTGCAAGGCATGCAGGCATGCCGCTCACATCGCGCGCGGGGCATGCAGCACGGGCTGCATGCCGGCGGAACCACAAGCGGAAGGACTTACTTGATGTAGCGGCCCTGGCGCATCATCCGCACTGCCTGTGCCTGGGCGGCATCCAGGGCGGCATCCGCGCTGGTCTTGCCGGCCAGTGCACCGGCAATGGCCTGGCCGGTCACGGTCCCGATCGACTGGAACTCGGGAATGGTGGCGAACTGCACGCCGGTGTAAGGCACCGGTTTCAGGGTCGGCTTGTTGGCGTCCGCAGTCTGGATCGCATCGAGCACGAAGTCGGAGAAGGGCGAGACCTTCTTGTATTCGGCCGAAGCGTAGGTCGAATTGCGGGTACCCGGCGGCACCAGGGCCCAGCCGGAATCCTTGGCCACCAGATTGATGTATTCCTTGGAGGTGGCCCAGGCGGCGAACTTCTTGGCAGCGTCCTGCGACTTGGAGGACTTCGGCACGGCCAGCGACCAGATCCACAACCAGTGCGAACCCTTGTCGGTTACCTGCTGCGGGGAGGGAGCGAAGGCGGTCTTGTCGGCCACCTTGGAATCCTTGCCGTGATAAAGCATGCCGGCCGCCACCGTGGCATCGACCCACATGCCGCACTTGCCGCTGGAGAACAGCACCAGGTTTTCGTTGAAGCCGTTGGAGCTGGCGCCCGGCGGGCCATACTTGCGCATCAGGTCGACATAGAAGTTGACCGATTTCTTCCATTCCGGCGAGGACAGCTGCGGCTGCCATTGCTCGTCGAACCAGCGGCCACCCCAGGCATTGGCCATGGTGGTGATGATGGCCATGTTCTCGCCCCAGCCGGCACGCCCGCGCAGGCAGATGCCGTAGACGCCCTTGGCCGGATCATGCAGTTGCGCGGCCAGCTTGGCGACCTCATCCCAGGTCGGATGCTGTGGCATGGTCAGCTTCTTCTGCTCGAACAGATCCTTGCGGTAGTAGGTCATCGAGCTTTCGGCGTAGAACGGCAGCGCATAGAGCTTGCCATCGACGCTCAGACCCTCGCGTACCGGCTTGATGAGATCGGCCTCATCGTAATCCGCCGGCAGGCCGCTCATCGGTGCCAGCCAGCCCTTCTTGGCCCAGATCGGCGCTTCATACGCACCGATGGTCATCAGGTCGAACTGGCCGCTGTTGGTGGCGATGTCGGTGGTCAGGCGCTGGCGCAGCACGCTCTCTTCCATGGTGACCCAGCGCAGCTTGATGTCGGGATTGGCCTTCTCGAACGCCGGTGCCAGCTTCTGCAATTCGATCATGTCGGGGTTGTTGATGGACGCGATGTTCAGAGTCACCGGCTCGGCTTGTGCATGGCCGGCAGCAAACAGGGTCGAGATGGCCGCAGCGGCCAGGGTGAAGCGAACGCGGGTAAAGCCGGACGCACGGGTGCGCACGAGTTTGGACATGCTGGTCTCCGAATGTTATGGGCCCTCCTGCACGTTCTTCCTGGGTGGCAGCGGCAGACGATGCCGATGTACGCATGCAGGGAAAGGCGGTTTTCGCTAACGGTTTTCGCTAACTACGTTTTGAGCAAATATTATTTTTATGGGCAAATATTCATCCATTCTCGAATTTGTGTCAAGCATTTGCTTTTTGATTGAGCATTTGCCCAAGCTTCGCAATAATGGAACGGTCAACTCGCCGTAAAATGGCGACCCAACAGGGAATTCACCGCAATCAACATCACAGAGACAGCGCGCGCCCGCCTGCATTGGCAGCCACGGGACGGCTGGCGAGGAGAACATGTCTAGCAGCGCATCCAAACTCGACCTGGCGGCGCGCGCCGCGTGGATGTACTACGTGGCCGGCAACACCCAGAACGAAATCGCCGAACGGCTCGGCATCTCGCGCCAGATGGCGCAGCGCATGGTGGCCTATGCGGCCGATGCCAATCTGGTGAAGGTGCAGATCACGCATCCGGTCTCGTCCTGCCTGGAACTGGCGCAGGGCCTGCAGGAGCGCTACGGGCTGGAAGTGTGCCGCGTGGTGCCGGGCGCAGGCGGGGCTGAGAACCCCAATGAATCACAGGAAGTGCAGCAGATGCTGGCCGTGGCCGGGGCCGAAGTGATGGAGCAATACCTCAGTTCGGAAGCAGCGCTGGTGGTCAACGTCGGCTCGGGACGCACGCTCAAGGCGGCCATCGAGCGCCTGTCGGAACTGGAGCGTCCGCAGCACCAGATCGTCTCGATGATTGGTGCTTTCGCCTCCGACGGTTCAGCCAATCGCTACGACGTGGCTCTGCAAGCCGCAGAAAAACTGGGCGCGCGCTTCTACCTGCTGCCCGCCCCGCGCGTGGCCGAGAGTGAACGCGACCGCCAGCAATGGTGCAACCACCGCGCCTACAAGATCGTGACCGGCCTGGCCGAGCGCGCCGATGTGACGTTCCTGGGCATCGGCACCATTGCCCTGCAGGGCGCGATGCACGAGGACGGTTTCATCGACGATGAGGAAGTGGCCGACCTGCAGCGCCAGGGGGCGATCGGCGAGATGATCTGCCACGCCTTCGACATCGACGGCGTCATGCTGCCCTCGTCGCTGGCGGCGCGCGTGACCACGCCGCCGCTGGCGCAGGCACCGCAGCGGCCGGTGATCGCGCTCTCCGGCGGCAGCAAGAAAGCCGACGCCGTGCGCGCCGCCTTGCGCGGCGGCTGGCTCACCGGCCTGGTGACCGACGAGACCTGCGCGCGGCACGCCTTGCAGGATTGAACCGCCTACGCATTTACTGACCATTACAATGACACGCACACGGAGACCAGCATGACCCAGAGCGCCGCATTCGTCGTCTTCGGCGAAGCACTCACCGATTTCATCCGCCAGCCTGACGGCCAGTGGCGCGCCATTCCCGGCGGTGCCTGCTGGAACGTGGCACGCGCGGCCGCCCGCCTGGGCGTAGCCACCGGTTACGCCGGCAGCGTCAGCACTGACGTGTTCGGTGCCGAGCTGTATGCGCTCACCGAAGCGGCCGGACTGGACATGCGCTTCACCCAGCAGCACGCCAAGGCACCGCTGCTGGCCATGGTGACCTCGACCACCCCACCCGATTATTTCTTCATCGGCGACGACAGCGCCGACCTGCATTTCGACCCGCAGCGCCTGCCCGCCGGCTGGATGGACGAAGCGCGCGTGCTGCACTTCGGCTGCATCAGCCTGACCCGCGAGCCACTGGCCTCGCGCCTGCTGCAGATCGCGCAGGAAGCGGCGCTGCGCAACAAGAAGATCGCCTTCGATCCCAACTGGCGCAAGCTCATGGACAGCCCGTCGTATCGCATCCTGCTGCAGCAACTGCTATCGCTGTCGCATTACGTGAAGGTGTCCGACGAAGATCTGGAGCGCCTCTTCCCCGGCGACGGCAATGCGCTGGCCACGCTGCAAGCGCTGGCCCCGCAAGCGGAAATCCTCTACACGCTGGGTGCCAAGGGCATGCAGTGGATCAAGGGGGAACAGGTCATCGAGCAGCCGGCTTATCGCGTCGAAGTGGTCGATACGGTCGGCTGCGGCGACGCCTCCATGGGCGGCTGGATCGCCAGCCAACTGCGCCAGCCCGATGCCCCGGCGCAGGTCCACCTGCAATGTGCCGCGGCCGGGGCGGCCATTGCCGCTTCCAAGGCGGGCGCCTATGCCGCGACCTGGGACGAAGTGCAAGCCATGATCGCCGCGGCCTGAGGCTGGGGACTGCGCTTGTGGGCGCGTGAGCGAATGGCTAGAATCCGGCACCACTGCTCTTCTTTGTCTCCATGAACAAGCCCACCCCGCAAACTGTTGCCATCGTCGATGGCCAATCCGCCATGCGCCTCTCTCCGGCACAGGAACAGTTCAATGCGCTCATCGACGCCATCGGCACGCGCCGTGCGCAGCTCAAGGAGTGGGAAGCGGCCAGTGATGAATTCCACAAGAAATTCACGGCCCAATATGTCCCGTTGGAGCAGGAACTGCTCACCCTCAAACGTCAGGTGGTCTATCGCCTGCATGCCGCCTGGCCCGACAAGGCATTCGGCAAGGGCGAGCGCATCGCACTCTCGGCGCTGATCGCGGACATGGCGCAGGCCCTGTTGCAACGGGCAGATGATGCGGAGCTGGCGCTGATCTACCAGCAGCATGCGGAAGAAGAGGAGACGGAAGAACCCGCCTCCGTTGCGGAAGTACACGAAGACAAGACCATACAAGCAGAGCCCGCGCTCGCCGAGGACGATTTCACCACCGGTACGCCGGAAGAAATCATGCAGCGCATGGAAGCGATGCTGGAACGCCAGGAGCGCGAACGCATGCAAGCCGCGCAAGCGCGCGAGGCCCAGCGTGCCAGCCGCAAGAAGCCGCCGAAACAGCGGGCTGCAGAAGCCCGGCAACAGGAACAGCGCATCGAATTGAGCCAGTCGATCCGCGCCGTTTATCGCCGGCTGGCCAGCGCCCTGCATCCGGATCGTGAGCTCGACGAGAGCGAACGCGCTCGCAAGACCGCGCTGATGCAGCAGGTCAACCAGGCCTATGAAAAGAACGATCTGTCACGACTGCTTGAGCTGCAACTGGAACTGGAACAGATCGACCAGCGTTCCATCCACGGCGTCAGCGAGGAGCGACTGACGCACTACAACCACATCCTCACGGAACAACTGGGCGACCTGGATCAGGAGATCGCCCACATGGAGCGGAATTTCAGGCAGACCTTCGGTCTGGGGCCTGCTGCCCGGGTGTCGCCAAAAGGGATAGGTCGTGATCTGAACAAAGTCATTGCAGGCATGCGGCAGGAGATGCGCGATGTTGGAATGGTGTTGGGATCGTTTGACGATGTGGAGCAGGTCAGGGCCTGGTTGAAGCAAGGCGGACGCAGACAATAAGGCGTTCCTTGGAGGCCTGTCATTTGCGGATCTCAGACATGCTTTTGAAGCATGAGCCACGACTCACATCAACGTATCTCCTCGATAAACCGAGGGCGGTCTATTGCCACCATGCGCCGAACGTCCAGACACTCGCAATGAGCGCAAAGATCAATGCCACCACGACGATATAAATTCTTTTTCCTGCAGGCGATGCTTCATGCCAGCGTTGTGCTCTGGTTTTACCGAACAGCTCAGAGAGAATTTCCTGACCCTTCATGCTGCATCTCCTTTCATTGCGTGCATCTCGGCATCACGCCCACATGAAAAACGCCCCGTTGCACTGATGATGGCAACGGGGCGTTTCACTGCTCAAACCCAATTCAACGGCAACGCAAAAACTTAGATTTTCTCCAGCTTCGCCACCGACAGATCCAGCAATTTCATCCCGAACTTGCCAAAGTTGATCTGCGCCCGCGCCGCGCCGCCACTGCCTTCGATGTTGACGATGACGCCCTCGCCGAACTTGGCATGGGACACGTTCTGTCCGATGCGCCAGCCGGAATCGGTCTGCCGCGAGAAGTTCTGCGCGATGCGGTTGTTGCCCGCTTCCGGCACTTCATCCCAGGCCGACTTTGGATTGGCGAACCAGTGATGCTGGGCGATCTTGGGCGAGAGCCACTTGATCGACTGCTCCGGCATTTCATCGAAGAAGCGTGAACGCATGTTGTAGCGCGTCTGGCCGTGCAGCATGCGGGTCTGCGAGAAGGTCATGAAGAGCCGCTTTCTCGCCCGCGTAATGGCCACGTACATCAGGCGGCGCTCTTCTTCCACGCCGCCCTCTTCCTTGGCACTGTTCTCGTGCGGGAACAATCCCTCTTCCATGCCGGTGATGAAGACCGCATCGAACTCCAGCCCCTTGGCCGAGTGCACCGTCATCAGCTGCAGGGCATCCTGGCCGGCCTGCGCCTGGTTGTCGCCGGCTTCCAGCGAGGCATGCGAGAGGAAGGCCGACAGCGGTGACATGATGGTCACCAGCGGCGCATCGGCATCGAGCACTTCCACGCCATCGGCGGTGGTGATGGCCGTGCCGGCCGAGGCCTGCGCCTGCGGGCCGAGGAAGGCCGGGGCATCGAGGCCATAGCCCTCTTCCGAGACGAACAGCGTGGCCGCACTGACCAGCTGTTCCAGGTTCTCGATGCGGTCTGCGCCTTCCTTTTCGTTGCGGTAGTGGGTCATCAGGCCGGACAGGTCCAGTACTACCTTGACCATTTCGGGCAGCGGCAGATGCTGGGTCTCGAAACGCGCGCCTTCGATCAGCTTGATGAAGGCATTCAACGATGAGCCCGCCTTGCCCGCCACGTAAGGCACGGCGGCGTAGAGCGAGCAGCCATACTGGCGCGCCGCATCCTGCAAGGACTCCATGGCCTTGGCACCGATGCCGCGCGTGGGGAAGTTGACTACGCGCAGGAAGGCCGAATCATTGTGCAGGTTGTCCATCAACTGCAGGTAGGCAATCGCGTGCTTGATTTCGGCGCGCTCGAAGAAGCGCTGGCCGCCATAGACACGATAGGGAATGGCCGAGCTGAAGAGCGCATGTTCCAGCACCCGCGACTGCGCGTTGGAACGATAGAGGATTGCGATCTCGCTGCGCGCCCAGCCTTCGGCGATCAGGTCCTTGACCTGTTCGATGATCCATTGCGCTTCCTGCAGGTCGCTGGTGGCTTCATAGACGCGCACCTGCTCGCCGTGGCCGGCATCGGTGCGCAGGTTCTTGCCCAGGCGCTTGCTGTTGTTGGCGATCAGTTCGTTGGCGGTGTCCAGAATGTGGCCGTGCGAGCGATAGTTCTGCTCCAGCTTGATCAGGTTCTCCACATGGAATTCCTGCTCGAAGGCCGACATGTTGCCCACGTTGGCGCCACGGAAGGCATAGATGCTCTGGTCATCATCGCCCACCGCGAAGACCGCGCCGTGCTGGCCGGCCATGATCTTCAACCATTTGTATTGCAGGTCGTTGGTGTCCTGGAACTCGTCGACCAGGATGTGGCGGAAGCGGCCCTGGTAGTGCTCGCGCAGCGGCTGGTTGCGCGAGAGCATTTCATAGGTGCGCAACAGCAGCTCGGCGAAATCGACCACGCCTTCGCGCTGGCATTGCTGGTCGTAGAGCTCGTAGAGTTCGACGAACTTGCGGTTGTAGTCGTCGTAGGCATCCACATCCTTGGCGCGCAGGCCCTGGTCCTTGGCGCTGTTGATGAAGTACATCAGGTTGCGTGGCGGATACTTCTCGTCGTCCACGTTCATCTGCTTGAGCAAACGCTTGATGGCCGAGAGCTGGTCCTGCGTATCCAGGATCTGGAAGGTCTGCGGCAGCCCGGCATCCTTGTGATGCGCGCGCAGCAGGCGATTACACAGTCCGTGGAAAGTCCCGATCCACATGCCGCGCGTATTGATGGGCAGCATGCCCGACAGGCGCGCGGTCATTTCCTTGGCGGCCTTGTTGGTGAAGGTCACCGCCAGGATGCCGGAGGGCGAGACCTGCCCGGTCTGGATCAGCCAGGCAATGCGGGTGGTCAGCACCCGGGTCTTGCCGGAACCGGCACCGGCCAGGATCAGCGCCGATTGCGCGGGCAGCGTCACGGCGGCGAGCTGCTCTTCATTGAGGTTGTGGAGAAGATTTTGCATCCCGCGATTATAAAGGGCGCGTGCCCTGACCGGGCGGGCAGGCGCGGCGCTATACTGCCGCACAGTTGATTTATCCACAGCCGAACCCGGCACTCACCTCAGCAATCGACTCTTCCGACCATGCGCCGCCTGTCTTCCCGCTCCTTCGCCGCCCTGCCCCTGATCGCCGCCCTGCTGCTCGCCGCCTGCGCCACCACGCCGCCCCCGGCCGCGCGCAGCGATGTCGAACAACTGCTGACCTTGCAGAAGACCCGCCTCGACGTGGCCGCCCCGGTGGCACGCAGCAAGTGGAATTCGCATGCGCCCATCGATGATCCAGCGCGCGAGGCGGTCATTCTCGACGACGTCGCCGCCCGTGCGCAGAAACTGGGACTGGATGCCGCATGGACGCGGCGCTTCTTCCAGGACCAGTTCGAGGCCGGCAAGATCGTGCAGCGCGACCTGCATCGCCAGTGGCGTGTGGAGCAGCGTCCGCCCTTCGCCAATCCGCCAGACCTGGCGCTGCAGGTGCGCCCGGTGCTGGACCGCCTCACCCCCGACCTGCTGGCGGCGCTGGCCCGCCTGAACGGCCACTGGTGCGAACCGGCCGTGCAGCGCGATCTGGCCGAGCTGGCACCGGAAATCCTGGGGGCCGACTACGCCCCCGCCGTACGCGAACGGGCCACCGACGCACTGCACTGCCAGCGTTGAAATACAGCCTGCAGGCAACAGGACGTCGCACAAAAACGACTAAGTTGCTGAATTGACAGGCAAAAATCTTTTGCTGTCCTGCAGCATTTTTAGGGCGGGAGTAAAATTCGGTCTGGCTGTTCACGCGCACACCGGCGCGCGCGGCCTGTTCATTCCGGTTTGCCCTTCCGGATTCACATTCCGACTTCCCCGCCATGTCCGACGATTCCTGTAGTCCCAGTTCCACCGGCACGCCCGTGCCCGCCGCTGCGCCGCGTCCATTGACGCCGGCCAAGGTCACGCGGCAGATCATCGCCACCGCCTTCTTCACCTTCCTGGTTTATCTGGCCATCGGCATCCCGATGGCGGTGCTGCCGGGTTACATCCACCTCGACCTGGGCTACAGCTCGGTGATCGCCGGCCTGGGCATCAGCGTGCAGTATTTCGCGACCTTCGTGAGCCGCGCCAATGCCGGCCGCATGATCGATACCATGGGGGCCAAGCACACCGTCATGCGCGGCATGCTGCTGTGTTCGGCCAGCGGTGGCTTGTTGCTGCTATCGGCGCTGGCGCAGCCGCTGCCCTTCCTGTCGCTGGTGCTGCTGTTTGCCAGCCGCGCCTTCCTGGGCCTGGGCGAAAGCCTGGTCGGTACCGGCGCCATCATGTGGGGCGTGGGCCGCGTGGGGTCGGAGAACACCGCCAAGATGATCTCCTGGAACGGCATCGCCACCTATGCGGCGCTGGCCATCGGCGCGCCGCTGGGCGTGGTGCTGGACCGCTCGCTGGGCTTTGCCATGATCGGCCTGACCGGCATGCTGCTCACCGTACTCGGCTTCGTGCTGGCGCGCGGTGGCCCGGTCACCCCGGTGGTGCAGGGCGAACAGCTGTCCTTCAAGCTGGTGCTGCGCAAGGTGTTTGCGTATGGCATGGGCCTGGCCTTCGGCACCATCGGCTTCGGCTCGATCGCCACCTTCATCACCCTGTATTACGCCGATCAGCACTGGAGCGGCGCAGCCTTTGCGTTGACCGCCTTCTCCTCCGCCTTCGTCGGTGCGCGCCTGCTGTTTGCCAATGTCATCACGCGCTTCGGTGGCTATCGCGTGGCGGTGGTGTGCTTCCTGACCGAATCGGTCGGCCTGCTGCTGCTGTGGAGCGCCACCACGCCCGCGCTGGCATTGCTGGGTGCGGCGCTGGCCGGTTTCGGCTTTGCGCTGGTGTTCCCTTCGCTGGGGGTGGAAGCCGTCAGTCTGGTGTCGCCGGCCAATCGTGGCGCGGCACTGGCGGCGTATTCGGTGTTCCTCGATTTGGCGCTGGGCATCACCGGTCCGCTGGCCGGGGCCATCGCGGGACAGCTGGGATATCCGCAGGTGTTCCTCTTCGCCGCCATTGCGGCCATTGGTGGCGTGGCCCTGTCGCTGTCCTTGTATCGCAGTGCGCAACAGGGTGCCAAATCCTGATCTGATTGCTGTTGCAGTCGATGAGACGTCGGGCCGATAGGTTTTGATCTATCGGCCCGATTGATTTATAGGCGTGCATTTATCTCCAAAATCGATTGAAATGGGGAACGTCGGCCCCACTCTCTTATCAATAGTTGCGTGGTCGCAGTTTGTCCGTTTGCGATTTGCAATAGAATCGCGGTGTTGCGCAGTGTTATGTACCCGCTTACGAAAAACCGAACAGCTAAGGAGCGAATAATGGCAAAGAAGAATGTGGCAGCCCCCTCGATCAACATCGGCATCAACGACAAGGACCGCAAGAAGATTGCCGACGGCCTGTCCAAACTGCTGGCAGACACCTACACGCTGTACCTGAAGACCCACAACTTCCACTGGAACGTGACCGGTCCGATGTTCAACACGCTGCACCTGATGTTCGAAGGCCAGTACAACGAACTGGCACTGGCAGTGGACCTGATCGCTGAACGCATCCGTGCACTGGGTTATCCGGCACCGGGTTCGTACAAGGAATTCGCCAAGCTGTCCTCGATCCCCGAAGCTGAAGGCGTGCCCAACGCGCAAGAGATGATCGCCCAGCTGGTGGCCGGCCAGGAAGCCGTGACCCGCACCGCACGTTCGATCTTCCCGACCGTCGATGCCGCCGCTGATGAACCGACCGCCGACCTGCTGACCCAGCGCATGCAGCTGCATGAAAAGAATGCGTGGATGCTGCGCAGCCTGCTGGAAGGCTGATAGGAGAGCTGGCTCTTTTTGCGAGGCACGCAAGGCGCTCGCACGCTGTAACCTGCAGCCCCGGTCGTTCACTCGGCCGGGGCTGTTTTTTTATCGAGCGATAGCCTCGGCGGGCCCGGTATCATTCAGTCGGGTCTTCAGCACTTCACTGCCGAAGTCGTCATTCGGTAGTTGCCAGTTTCCATGCGGAAACACTACAATGCGGGCCAGTGTTGCATCAGGGAGGGATACTTGATGAGCACAGGATCTTCGCATGCCCAAAGCGCCCCCGGGTCTGGAACAGCTGCTTCCGGACTATCTCTCCGTCCGCATTCTGCGGCGGGTTTCCCCGTTTCACCTCGTCTCCCAACATGAACGGCTAGTCAACCGGCTTGACGCCTGCGCGCGGTTGCCACGCGACTTCGCGCGTGTTCTTGGGCGTTTGGCCGATCACACCCGGCTTGGACTAAACGACTCGCCCTGCGCCCCGATCAACATGACGCGGGATGCAGTGTCATGACGACCAAAGGCGTCATCCTCGAACAGGCTGACAGGTCGCTCACGCACATCGAACCGCACGGTGGCGGAGCCAATGCAGCCATCAAGGCAGAGACTGCGGCCGAGAAAACGTTTTGGCAGAAGTCCAGTCCCTGGGTGCACGGTGTGCTGGGCGTGGCCAGTTTCGTTCCTGGCTTGTCGGTCATCACGGGTGCGATCGATGCGGCGATCTATACCGCCGAGGGCGATTACGTTGAAGCGGGGATTGCTGCGGCGAGCATGATCCCGGGTGGCAAGGTAGTGACCACAGTTGGCAAGGTCGCCAAGCGTGCGGTCGGCATGGCAAAGGGTGCAGGAACGGCATCCCGGGTTGGCAAAGGTGCGCATGAGACAGAAGAACTCGTCAAAGCAGCCAAGTCGGCAAAGGAAGCAGAGGAGGCTGCCAGAGTTGCTCGCGAAGCTAAAGTCACCAGAGAAGCGGCACCTGGGCCCCAAAAGCCCAAGGACCCAAAGAAGGACGTCACCGTCAAGGCCCGGCCGTTTAAAGTGCCTTGCTTCCATCCGTATGACAAGAAACAATTCATGCGGATGAGCAAGGAAGAACAAAAAGCGTTTCTGAAAGAAATGGCTGAGCAACTTAGACGTCAAGAGGAGGCAATCAACAGTCTGACTGCAAGCGAATACGAGATGGCCAGGGATGCGTTTAAGAAAATGAATCGCAATCCAGCAGCTGGCGAGGCGCAAGAACGCGAGCGGAAAACTGCCTTGGCGCGAATGACGAAAAATATCACCAAGAGTCTACGTAAACGAGGGATGAGCCAGGCAGATGCAAAACTGCAGGCCAGATCTCAAGCAAAAGGGTTGATGAGCAAATTAGCCGCGCTGCATGAGCCAGACATGGTCGCTGGAGGTTGGATGCGGCACGAAACACCGAATATAGGCCGCGCTGACGTGAACAAGTCAATTGGAGCAAGCTGGAACCAAGCTTATACGCCGCCTGGAAGCAGGAATTCGGGAGAGAAACCCCTGACAAGGGTGCAGGAGATGGATAGGGAAGCCAAGAATGCGATCGATAATGGTCGCGGGGATCAAAAAATGAATGTCAAACTGGAGCCTTGCCGAGGCAAGGGAATAAGATGAGAGACGAAGACTTCGAATTTTTTATTAGCAATTTTGGTGAGGCGACCAAGCGCACCGCGGTGCCCGCCGCAAGCCTTGAGAAATGGAGGGACAAGCTGCCAGAACAGTTACTGACATACTGGCAGCAAGAAGGATGGTGCGAATATAGGGATGGGCTCTTTTGTACCGTTGACCCTGATGAGTATGAAGACCTTGTTGATGAGTGGCTCGCCGACACGGGGTTGGGTGAGGT
>NZ_DBIC01000062.1:0-10587 GCF_002296545.1 Herbaspirillum sp. UBA812
GGGCGACTGGCAGGTGCGCGTGCTGCCTGCACTGGGCGGGGCGCTTGCTTCCGCCAGCTGGCGCGGCCAGCCGGTGCTGCGGCCCAGTGCCGAAGAAGCGTTGCAGCAAGGACTGGTGCGGCGCAGCGCCTGCTATCCCTTGCTGCCGTTTTCGAATCGTATTGCCGACGCGGCGTTCAGCTTCGAGGGCCGGGCGTATGTGCTCACCGCCAACTTCGACAACGAACCGCACGCCATCCATGGCCTGGGCTTCCAACGACCATGGCAGGTGCGGAGCAGCAGTGCGGAATCGGTCACGATGCAGCTGGAACATGCCTCGCCCGCAGCAGGCGAGTGGCCCTTCGCCTTGCGCGCCACGCAGGTCGTCACGCTGGAGGGCGATGATCTGGTGCTGCAACTGGAGGTGGAGAACCTCGACCAGCGCCGGGCTCCCTGCGGCTTGGGCTGGCATCCTTTCTTCCCGCTGATCTCGGCGGCGCAACCCACGCAGTTGCAGACGCACTGGCAGGCCATGCTGCTCAATGGTCCCGACAAGCTGCCCTGCGGCAGCGTCCCACCCCCGGACACCAGACATCTCGACACGCTGACGATCGACAACTGCTTTACCGACTGGAGCGGCCAGGCCATCCTGACCGGCCCGCATCACCGCATCACGCTGACCGCCAGTACGGCGTTGCGCTGCGCCGTGTTGTTCCGTCCGTCCGGACAGCCGTTCTATGCCTTCGAGCCGGTCAGCCATCCCAACAATGCACTGCATGGCATCGCCCCCGCCATGCACATCCTAGAACCCGGTCAACGCCTGGCAGGCGAGATGCGCCTGTCACTGAGCGCGGTGCCATCTTCTGATCCCAGGAGCGCAGCATGAACACCTCTCCATCCACCCCCCTTCCTCGCGCCAGCTATCCCTGGCTGGCCGGGCAGGTAGTCTTCATTTCCGGCGGCGCGTCCGGCATTGGCGAAGCACTGGTCAAGGCATTCTGGGAGCAGGGCGCGCGAGTCGCTTTCTGCGACATCGACCCGGCCGCCGGCCAGGCCTTGTGCCAACGCCTGGCCGCTCAGCCTGGCAGCGCTCCCGCGCGCCACACGCCCTGGTTTGCCGTCTGCGACGTACGCGACATTCCGGCCTATCAGGTCGTGCTGGACCACGCCGCTGCAGCACTGGGGGCGATCCGGGTGCTGGTCAACAATGCCGGTCGCGACACCCGCCATGGTCTCGATGAGCTGTCGGTAGAGATGTGGAACGACATGCTCTCGGTCAACCTCAGCCATCACGTCTTCGCGACCCAGCGCGTCGCACCCGGCATGCGCGAGGCGGGCGGTGGCGCGATCATCAATCTCGGTTCGATCTCCTGGCTGCGCGGCCGTCCCAACCTGATCGGCTACACCGCTTCCAAGGCCGCCATCTCGGGCATCACCCGTACCCTCGCGCGTGAGCTGGGCGAGGCCGGCATTCGCGTCAACGCGGTGCTGCCAGGCGCCGTGGTGACCGAACGCCAGACCGCGCTGTGGCGCGACGCCAGCTCGGACCGCCAGTTCCTCGACCTGCAGTGCCTCAAGTTCCGCGTCGAGCCCACGCACATCGCCGACAGCGTGCTGTTCCTGGCCAGCCCCCAGGCCGCCGCCGTTACCGGCCAGAACCTCATCGTCGATGCCGGCCTGGCCCAGGTCTCGGTAGTCGGCTGAGGCAGTGCGGATCACGCAAGCATTCATCCTTTCGCAGCGCTGCACAGACCTCCAAGCATTCATCCACGCATAACAACACCAGGAGACTTCATGCAATACAAAAAAATACCTCTCGCCCAGACCGCATGTTCCAGCCTGCGTCATCGTGCCCGCCTGCTGGCCATGATGGCCGGTGCCGGTCTGCTGGCCAGCGGCGTATCGACGGCACATGCCCAATCCTCCGTGACCTTTTACGGCATCGTAGATGCCGCCTTGCAGGTGGGCAAGTTTGATCGCAACGTTGCGACCACGCCGACGATGGCCAGCGGCAACCTGCAAGCATCGCGCTTCGGATTTCGTGGAGCCGAAGACCTGGGCGGCGGTAACAGTGCCAACTTCCAGCTTGAAACCGGCTTCTCCACCGATACCGGCGCTGGCGGCGGCACGACCCTGTTCAATCGCGGTGCGTCGGTGGGCTTGTCCAGCCGGTCCTATGGCAGCATCGATGCCGGCCTCCTGTACCTGCCGATTTACTGGGTCTTCCTGAGTTCGGATGTCTCGACCTACGGACTGGCCAACCCGGCGGCCATCATGTCGCTGGAACATTCTTCCACGCTGGGCACGTCCGGGACTGGCGGCTTCTATCCCAATGCGTTGCGCTACCGTACCCCGGTGCTCTTCGGCGGACTGACCAGCGAGATCGGCTATTCCTTCGGTGCAGAAAATGTCGGCGTACAAAGTGAAGCAGGCCGCAACATCGGTGCCAATGTGCAATATGCGCGCGACCGCTACACGCTGGGCTATGGCTACAACCGCTATCGCTACTATGCCGCCGCCTCCCCTGCAGTCGCATCCTCGCAGATCACCCAGGTGGTGGCCGCTACCTACAAGATCGGCAGCAACGTCGTGGGGGCCAACTACCTGCACTCGACCCGCTCCGATGCCACCGGCTGGTTCTCCTCGGCTGTCATGCTCAATGCCAGGATTGCGGTTGGGCAAGGCGATGTCGAACTGGGGGCCGCACGCCGTCTGCAGAACGGCGATGCCCATGCCATGGCCTATGACGTGGGTTACGTGTACTTCCTCTCCAAGCGCACCCAGCTCTATACCTACGCCACGACCATCCGCAACAACAGCCGCTCCACGCAAGGGTTTGCGCTGCTGAATTCGGCCTCCGCGACGGTCTCGCCCGGCTTCAGCCCTTGGGCGATCACGGCCGGCCTGCGCACCTCGTTCTGACCGCGCTGCTGTCGACGATCTACTCATGGCCCGGGCGCACACGCCAGGCCCCGGGCGTCGTTTTTGTACACAAGGAGCAATAAAACGGGGCAATCGTCGCGATCGGGAGTAGCATGACCGCCTATTGAAGGTTTCACGCACATAAAGGTCAGCGAAGTGGACGAACAACAGTCGGAATTCAGCTGGCTCTCCGGTGGTGGCGAGATGGGGAAACTGATTCGTGCGATGGACTGGTCGTCCACCCCGCTGGGTCCCCTCGACAGCTGGCCACAAAGCCTGCGCACGGCGGTCAGCCTGTGCCTGTCTTCCACCTTCCCCATCCTGATCGCCTGGGGGCCGCACGACATCCAGATCTACAACGATGCCTACCGCCCCATCTGCGGGGCCAAGCATCCCGAGTCGATGGGCCAGGATTTCCGCATCTGCTGGGCCACCGCCCTGCCGGTGGTGGGCGATGCCTTCGACCGCGCGCATCAGGGCGAGGGCACCTACATCCGCGACCAGCGCATGTTCCTGGATCGTTACGGCTATCTGGAAGAAGCCTTCATGACCTTCTCCTTCTCGCCGATCCGGGTCGAGTCGGGCGAGGTGGGGGGCGTGTTCCACCCGATCTCCGAATCCACCGACAAGGTGCTGGGCGCGCGCCGCACCGCCGCCTTGCGCGAACTGGCGACCGCACTCGGCAAATGCCTCTCCATCGATGACCTGTGCCTGGGATTGGAACAGCGCCACGCCGCCATGGAACTGGACCTGCCTTTCACGCTCTTCTACCAGCTCGAAGGCGATGTCCTGCAGCGCCGCGGCTTGGCCGGCATCGCTGCCGACAGTGCGCTGGCCCCGGCCAGCGTGCGTCTGGACGATGCGCAAGCCTGGCCTTTCGCCCAGGCTCTGGCCGAACAGCGCATGGTGCAGGTCGACGATCTGGCCGCGCGCTTCGGCCCCTTTGTGGCCGGGCCGTATGAAGAAGCCCCGGTGCAGGCCGTGATCCTGCCGGTCACCGTGGCCGGGATGGAACAGCCCTTCGGTTTCGTGGTCGCGGGCGTGAGTGCACGCCGTGCGCTGGACGCCGAGTACCAGGATTTCTATGCCCTGCTGGGCGGAGCACTCAGCACGGCTGTCTCCAACGTGCTGGTCTACCTGCATGAACAGCGCAAGGCCGAGGAGCTGGCCCAGATCGACCGCGCCAAGACCGCCTTCTTCTCCAACATCTCGCACGAATTCCGCACCCCGCTCACGCTGATGGTCGGCCCGCTTGATGATGCCCTGGCCGATCAGGCCGAGCCGCTGGGACCGGCGCAGCGCAAGCGGCTGGAGGTCACGCACCGCAATTCGCTGCGCCTGCTCAAGCTGGTCAATGCGCTGCTGGATTTCTCGCGCATCGAGGCCGGTCGCGCCAAGGCCAGCTTCGTCGCCACTGATCTGGCCAGCCTCACGGAAGATCTGGCCAGCGTATTCCGCTCGACCCTGGAAAAGGCCGGACTGCACTACGAGGTCAAGACCTCGCCGCTGCCCGAGCCGGTCTTCGTTGATCGCGACATGTGGGAAAAGATCGTCTTCAATCTGCTCTCCAACGCCTTCAAATTTACCTTCGAGGGCAGCATCACGGTGCTGCTGGAGCCGCTGGCGCACAGCGTGCGCCTGTCGGTCACCGACACCGGCTCCGGCATTGCGCTGGACCAGCAGGCGCGCGTCTTCGAGCGCTTCCATCGCATCGACAATGCGCACGGCCGCACCTATGAAGGCACCGGCATCGGCCTGGCCCTGATCCAGGAGCTGGTCAAGCTGCATCACGGCCAGATCGGCGTGCACAGCGTGCCGGGCGCGGGCTCGACCTTCTTCGTCGAGATTCCGTTCGGCACTGCGCACCTGCAGGCCGATGACGTGATCCGGGCCGACGCCGTGGCGATCAGCCAGGACCGCCAGCCCGGCCAGGCCTTCGTCGAAGAGGCGCAAGCCTGGCTGCCTGCAGCCACCTCAGCGCTGCTCGCCACGACGGCCGCCGAACCCGTCACCGCTGCGGCCCCGGCCTTGCCTCCGGCAGGCGACGCGGCGCATCCGGTACGCATTGTCATTGCCGACGACAACCGCGACATGCGCGACTACCTGCAGCGCCTGCTCGGTGACTACGCCGACGTGCAAACCTGTCCCGACGGCGAGGCCGCCTGGGAAGCCGTGCGCGCCGCGCCACCGGACCTGGTTCTGAGCGACGTGATGATGCCGGTGCTGGATGGCTTTGGCCTGCTGGCCCGCATCAAGCGTGATGCGCGTACGCGCGAGGTGCCAGTGATTTTGCTGTCGGCACGTGCCGGTGAAGAAGCGCGCATCGAGGGCATCGCCGCCGGTGCCGATGATTACCTGGTCAAGCCCTTTGCGGCCACCGAGCTGTTGATACGCGTCAAGAGCCAGGTGGATGCGGCACGCCGCCGGCAAGCTGCACGCGAGGCGCTGCAGGCCAGCGAGCGCTATTTCCGTTCGCTGGTCGATGCCTCCACGGCCATCATCTGGACCACCGGCCCGGATGGCCGCACCAACTATCTCAGCCGTCGCTGGCACGCCTTCACCGGCCTGCCGGCCAGCGCCATCGCCGATGGCGGCCACATCGCCTGCATCCATCCGGAGGACCGCGAGGCCGCCGTCACCGAGTTCGTCCGCTGCCAGCAGACACGCAGCGCTTTCCACGCCGTCTATCGCCTGCGCCATGCCGATGGCGGCTATCGCTGGGTGATCGATTCGGGCACGCCCTTGCAGGCAGAGGACGACCAGCCCGGCGGTTTCGTCGGTGCCATCGTGGACGTGCATGAGGAACGCGAAGCCAAGCGCAACCTGGAGTTGCTGGCGCAGGACCTGACCACCATCAACCGCCGCCAGCGCGAATTCCTGGTGACGCTGGCGCACGAGTTGCGCAATCCGCTGGCCCCGATCCGCAACGGGCTGGAAGTGATGAAGCTGATGGGGGCCGGCAACGAGCGCCAGCACAACATCCACCAGATGATGGATCGCCAGATCCGCCATCTGGCGCACCTGATCGAAGACCTGCTCGACATCTCCCGCATCACCGAGGGCAAGATCAAGTTGAGGAAGCAGCACATGTCGGTCAAGTCGGCGCTGGCCAGTGCGGTCGAGATCAGCATGCCGCTGATCGAGAAGAATCGCCACAAGCTCGAACTGGAAGCCCCGGAAAGCGACCTCTTCCTGCAAGCCGATACCCATCGCGTGGTGCAGGTGGTCAGCAACATCCTAAACAATGCGGCGAAATACACGCCCCCGGGCGGTCTCATCCGCGTGATGGCGCGCATGGATGGCGACGATGTCCTCATCAGCATCAGTGACAATGGCGTGGGCCTCGCCGCCGAGGATATCGGCACGGTATTCGACATGTTCACCCAGATCCAGTCCGAGGTGGATCGCGCCCAGGGCGGCCTGGGCATTGGCCTGCACCTGGTCAAGCGGCTGGTGGATCTGCATGAGGGCAGCGTCTCGGTCACCAGCCCCGGCCCCGGCCTGGGAGCCACCTTCGCGGTGCGCCTGCCGCAGACCACGGCGCAGGACCGCAGCGAGGCGGCCGGCGAGCTGCCCCAGGCGGAGAGCGGCAAGGGCCTGGACATCCTGATCGTGGACGACAACTTCGACAATGCCGACATGCTGGCCATGCTGCTCAATTATCGCGGCCATGCCACCCATGTGGCCGGCAACGGGGCCGAGGCCTTGCGGCTGGCGCAGGAGGTCAGCCCTGATGTCGGCTTCATCGACATCGGCCTGCCCGACATGTCGGGCTATGCACTGGCCACGCAGTTGCGCGCGACCGAGGCGGGCGCGCGCATGCAGCTCATCGCGCTCACCGGCCGCGGTGCCGATTCGGATCGCCAGGAAGCGGCCGCCGCCGGCTTCGATCACCACCTGACCAAACCGGCACCGCTGGAGCGACTGGTGGCGCTGCTGGCGGAGGCGGGGCAGGGCAGCTGACCCCGGTCCGCAACGCGCTTCATCGAACCGAGCCTGGCAAAAAAAATGCTCCTCATTGAGGAGCATTTTTTCATGCACGGGCGTTGCAACTTTCAGGTTAACGCCGGCGCAGCGCGGTGACGAACTGATGCGCGGATGCATCGCCTGATCAAACGCCGATGCATCCTTGCATCATCACATCAACGCTTCAATGCAGGCTGCGAGCCCTTGCCCAGGATCAGGTTAGCGATGACGGCCACCACCACGTTCAGGGCCAGCGCAATGAGGCCGGTATAGAGCGTGTAGGTCTCGCCGCCGATCAGGAAGCTGTGGACCGGCTTGATGCCATCACTGAAGGCCAGCCAGCTGCCGCCGACGATGCCCACGGCCCAGCCGCACAGCAGTGCGCGGGCACCGAACCAGCCGACAAACAGGCCGAACACCAGCGCCGGGAAGGTCTGCAGGATCCACACCCCGCCCAGCAATTGCAGGTCCAGCGCGAACTTGGTCGGCAGGAACAGGATGAACACCAGCGCACCGAACTTGACCACCAGCGACACCACCTTGGCCACCTTGGCTTCGCCTTCATGGCTGATGCCAGGATTGACGTAAGGCTTCCAGAAGTTGCGGGTGAACAGGTTGGAGGCCCCGATGGACATCACCGCCGCCGGCACCAGCGCACCGATGGCAATGGCCGCAAACGCGAAGCCCGCGAACCAGCCCGGGAACAGTCCGTTGAACAGCGCCGGCACCACGTCGTTGTTGGCCTGCACCTTGATGCCCGCCGCATACGCCATGTAGCCCAGCAGCGCAATCAGACCCAGCAGCACCGTATAGGCCGGCAGGAACACGGCGTTCTTGCGGATGGTATTGGCATCCTTGGCCGCGAAGATGCCGGTCAGCGTGTGCGGATACATGAAGGCCGCCAGTGCCGAACCCAGTGCCAGTGAAGCGAAGGGCAGGAACTGTGTGGGTTTCAGGGTCAGGCCGGTAGCGCCGCCCTTGATTGCGAACGCCTCGCGCGCCGAGTTGAACACGGCACCATAGCCGCCCAACTTGGCCGGCACCACCACCACCGCCACCAGCACCACGATGTAGATCATGATGTCCTTGACGAAGGCGATCAGCGCCGGTGCCCGCAGGCCGGCCGAGTAGGTGTACAGGGCCAGGATCACGAAGGCTGCCAGCAGCGGCAGTTCACCGGTCAGGCCCAGGGCCTTGATGACCACTTCCATGCCGATCAGCTGCAGGGCGATGTAGGGCATGGTGGCGACCACGCCGGTCAGCGCAATGGCGAATTCGAGCGGACGCGACTGATAGCGTCCCCACACCACATCGGCGGCGGTCACGTGGCCGGCCTTGTGCGCGGCATGCCACAACTTGGGCATGATCACGAACACGATCGGGTAGACCAGGATGGTATAGGGCAGGGCGAAGAAGCCGTAGGCCCCGACCGCATAGACCAGCGCCGGCACCGCGATGACGGTATAGGCGGTATAGAAATCGCCGCCGACCAGGAACCAGGTGATCCAGGTGCCGAAGTTGCGGCCACCCAGGCCCCACTCATCGAGGTGGGCGCCCTTGTTGCTGGGGCCGGCCATCCATTTGGAGGCCAGGAAGCCCATCACGGTGACCAGCACGAAGAAGAACAGGAAGACCCAGAGCGCGGTCCAGTGGATGTTGGACGTCTCCATCATTCGACTCCCTTCTTCAGGCCATCACGATAGACCAGCCAGATGATGAGCGAGGTCAGCGGTACCCAGGCGAACTGGTACCAGTAGAAGAAGGGGAAGCCGAACAGGCTCGGCAATTCGGCGTTGTAGAAGGGGACCCAGAGCAGGCCGATGAAAGGCAGCAGAAGTAATAGCCGCATGATTGATGCTCCTCGAACTTTTGGCGGAAGAATTTTTATGTCGGCGCTGGCCCGGCCTTGCGGGCCGGGTGCGCCTTGAAAGTTGCACGCGAATTATAGGGAGAATCGGAAAATCGCGTCCGTCGCCCCCTGGCAGGAGCGGTCCTCGCGGCTGCAGGCTCGGCCGAATTCGCGTAGTCTGCCGTGTGTGATCCTCCCGCGAATCCTTGCCATGAGCCCGAGTCTGTCCATTCCGCGTGATGCCGCTTTCCCTGGTGCAACTGACGTGAGCAGCAGTGCCGATACCGACCTGCTGCCCGCATTGGCGCAGCTGTTGCAGCGTCATCGTCAGGTGCTGGTCCTGACCGGGGCCGGCATCAGTACCGCTTCCGGCATTCCCGATTACCGCGACGACAGCGGCGTGCGGCGCGGCCGGCTGCCCATCCAGGGCACCGAGTTCCGCCAGTCGGAAGCGGCCCGCAAACGCTACTGGGCGCGCAGCATGCTGGGCTGGCCACGCCTGTCGCAGGCCGTTCCCAATGCGGCGCACCGCGCGCTGGCGCAATTGCAGCAGGCCGGCCATCTCGGCGGCATCCTGACCCAGAACGTCGATGGCCTGCACCAGCAGGCGGGCAGCCGCGACGTCATCGAACTGCATGGCAGCATCCATGCGGTGCGCTGCCTGGCCTGCGACACCGTCTATCCGCGCGCCGAGATCCAGCAGGAGCTGGCACGCTGCAATCCCTCCTTCGTCAACCTGCAGGCCGAGGCCTTGCCCGATGGCGATGCCCGCCTGGAACCGGAGGCCGATGCCGCCTTCCATGTGCCGGCCTGCGTGGCCTGTGGCGGCATGCTGCAACCGGACGTGGTGTTCTTCGGCGATGGCGTGCCGCCCGCGCGCACGGCACAGGCCGAAGCGGCGGCCCAGGCCTGTGATGCCATGCTGGTGATCGGCTCTTCGCTGATGGTGTTGTCGGGTTTCCGCTTCCCGCGTACGGTGGCCGCGGCCGGCAAGCCGGTGGTGGCGATCAACCGTGGCGTGACCCGTGCTGATGACTTGCTGGCCTTCAAGCTGCGCGAGGATGCCGAGTCGGTGCTGCCGCGCCTGGCCACCCTGCTGGGTGCGGACGGGTCCTGAGCTACTCCTGCGCTTGCCTCGGCGAGCAACTATCAACTATCGACATGCGGATTGCTTCGTTCAGTTCCGCGCCGCGCATCCCTACACTGGCGGGCGACCCTTCTTCTCCCGGAAAGCGAACCTGCCATGTTGAAGTCCCTGCAGCCGCAGCTGCAGCAGAAGGGCTACAAGATCCGCTACTACGAATTCTCCACCGGACTGGAAGCCACCAGCACGCTCAAACTCGGCAAGAACTGGCCCCTGCACCTGAGCCGGACCGCGCCGGAATCAGCAGCGCGGTCCGGCTTTTTTGTTTATGTCTTCATATCGCCGGGCTCATGCTCCCCGCCTGCCAGCGCCAGCGCCAGCGGACGCGGCAGTCGCTGCGTTGGCTTGGGCGGCTGTGACATGCGGATTCCTCGGAGAAGACAAAGCGGGTCGTCGATTATGGAACGCGCCCGCCGTGACGGCCACGAATGCTTTCGCATGAACTTATGCGGACAAGGCCGCTACAATGCGGCTGGACCGAACCGAGACAAGTTGAGGATGTTGCCGATGGCTGTTGTGCATGCTGCGATGATGATGGTGCTGGGCCTGCTGGCAGTGGGCCTGGCCGTGTGGGGCGGGTTTGCGCTGTGGTTCCAGCTGCCGTGCGCCGCCTGGCTGCGCATCGCCGCCATCGTGCTGTGGAGCTTGCCGCCTGCCGCGACGCTGGCGCTGGTGGCCGGGGTACCGGGCCTGCCCGGCCTGCCGCACTCCTGGCGCTGGGGACCGG
>NZ_DBIC01000077.1:0-10312 GCF_002296545.1 Herbaspirillum sp. UBA812
TGCCGGTGCCGGTTTCGCCGGTGATGAGGACCGGGATGTCACGATCGATCACCTTGCGCAACTTGGCGATGATGGCGCTCATGCGGGCGTCGCCGGTATCGAGCGCTTGCAGCCCGCCACGCGGCTGGCCCGGATGGGGGCGGGCAGGCGGGGCGTGGCGCGCGGCCGGACTGGCGGGCAGCACTTCCGGCGCTTCGATCACGGCTTCCCGCGCATTCTGGAAATGCTGGTCGCGCAGCCGCAGTTCGGCGCGGCCATGGATGCGGATGCCGTTGTGCAGGCACAGCTCCAGCAAGCCCGACGCGGCCTTGCGATGGTGTTCGAACAGCAGCGACAGCGGCACCCCGAAGAGCGACGCAAAGGTATGCGACTGCAGTGCCGAGAGTGTCAGCCCCAGCTGGAACTGCGCACTGCGATTGGCCGCCAGGAAACGCCCGCCGGGCGTGAAGCTGACGATGCCTTCGACCAGCGTGCCCACGAATTCGGCGCGGCTGTGGAAGTGCAGGGTGATGCAATCGGGGAAGCTGCCGGCCAGCAGATGGTTTTCAATCATCTGCGCCGACATGCGCACCAGGGCCATGGTGTGCTTGTGGAAGCTGCCGCATTCGCCCGAGACATCCAGCACCCCCAGGACCTGGCCGCGATGGTCGAAGATGGGGGCGGCCGAACAGGTCAGGAAGCGGTTGGCATCCAGGTAGTGCTGCTGGGCGTGCACGGTGGTGGGCTTCTGCTCGTAAAGGGCCGTGCCGATGGCATTGGTACCGCGCAATTGTTCGGACCAGCGTCCGCCGGGCCCGAGAGCGACGCGGTCGGCCTTGGCCAGGAAATCGCTGTCGCCCAGCGTATGCAGGATGGTGCCTTCGGCGTCCGAGAGGAGCACCATGCTGTGGGTATTGCGAATCTGGTCGTAGAGGGTTTCCATGACCGGGCGGGCATGGCCGGAGAGGGCCTGGTTGGCTTCCAGCGTCTGGGCCAGGTCGGCGCGCGAGAGTGAATCCAGGTCGGGCCGCTGGCCGCGCGTGATGCCGTAGGACGAGCTGCGCTGGTGCGAGCGTTCGATGGCCTGCAGGTCCGGCACGCCATCGGCGCTGGCCTGCACCAGGGGCGAAGCGCCCAGCAATGCACCGGCACCGGGCCGGTTTGCCTGGTATTGCATCCTTGTCTCCTTGGGACCTCTGGCGGTCCTTGTTCCCCCTATATGGTCGCTTTCTTCTCTGATGGGAAGCTGAGGGTGAACAAGCATAACCGATTAATGCGGCAGGAGGACAAATTGAAACAGCATTTGCAGCGCGTCCGAAGTGAAGGCAAAATACTGTATATAAATACAGTATAGATGAGCTTTCCGTGGCTTCCTTCCCCAAATTCCCGCAGGGCATTGCCCGGCCTTTTCCAGAGCAGCCGACTCGGTCGGCCGCATCGGGCGAGGACGACGCGACCCTGACGCCAGAAACCTTCATCCATCGCGATCAGACCGCCCAGAAAGGGCGGGGCGCGGTCACCAACCTGCGTGGGCGCTATGAATCGGTGGCGCGGGAAGAGTTCGACGATGGCTGGCAGTCCGTCCGTTTTGCCGAGTCCCGGCCGCAGGCGGCTGAGAGCCCGGAGGAGGATGAGCCGCCCCGCCTGAAGACCATCGTCACCGAGGAAGACGCCCGCTCCATTATCACCCGCAACAGCTCGCCGGATTTGCCGTTTTCGCTTTCGCTCAATCCCTACCGGGGCTGTGAGCACGGCTGCATCTATTGCTTCGCCCGGCCCTCGCACAGCTACCTGGGCCTGTCCCCTGGGCTGGATTTTGAAAGCCGGCTGGTGGCCAAGCGCAATGCCCCCGAGGTGCTGCTGCGCGAACTCGCCAAGCCGTCCTATGAACCCGACACCATCACGGTGGGCATCAATACCGACGCCTACCAGCCCATCGAGCGCGAACGCCAGCTGACCCGGCGCATCCTGCAGATCCTGCACGATTGCGAGAACCCGGTGGCGCTCATCACCAAGTCCTCGCTGGTCGAGCGCGATATCGACTTGCTGGCCCCCATGGCAGCCAAGGGGCAGGCCATCGTTGCAGTGACGATCACCACGCTGGATGCGGCCATCGCGCGCACGCTGGAACCACGCGCGGCCAGCCCGGCGCGTCGATTGCGGGTGATCCGCACGCTGGCCGAGGCGGGCATTCCGGTGAGCGTGTCGATTGCGCCGGTGATCCCCTTCGTCACCGAACCGGACCTGGAACGCGTCATGGAGGCGGCCGTGGAGGCCGGGGCGCGCCAGGCGGGCTATATCGTGCTGCGCCTGCCTTGGGAAGTCAGCCCGCTGTTTCGCCAGTGGCTGCAGGCACATTTCCCCGACCGTGCGGCGCGAGTGATGAACCGCATCCAGGACATGCGTGGCGGCAAGGATTACGACGCCGATTTCGCCACCCGCATGCGCGGCACCGGGGTCTGGGCCGATCTGCTGCACCAGCGCTTCGAGAAGGCCAGCCGGCGCCTGGGCATCGATCATCGCAATCGGGCTTTTGCTACGCTGGATGCCAGCCGCTTCAAGCGGCCAATGGTGGTGCCGGCGGGGCAGGGGCGCTCGGCGGGCGATGCCCAGCTGGATTTGTTCTGAGGCAGACGGCCGGCGGCTGGTAAGATCCGCGTTTTAGTCCGTTTCTTCACTTCTCTGCATGCACACTCTGGAACAACTGCGCAGCGGCGCGCTGGAAGGCATCACCCGCCTGTCTCTCTCGTGCGGCCTGCGCGAATTCCCGCCAGAAATCTTCACCTTGGCTGAAACCCTTGAGATTCTGGACCTCAGCGGCAACGAACTGACTGCCTTGCCCGACGACCTGCCGCGTTTGCACCGGCTGAGCATCGTCTTCTGTTCCGACAATCCCTTCACCGAATTGCCCGCCGTACTGGGACGCTGTCCGTCGCTGGAGATGATCGGATTCAAGGCCAACCGGATCGAGCATGTACCTGCCGAATCGCTGCCACCCACGCTGCGCTGGCTGGTGCTGACCGACAACCGAATTGAGCAGCTGCCATCGAGCATCGGGCAGTGCCCCCGCCTGCAGAAGCTGATGCTGGCGGGCAACCGCCTGCGCTCACTGCCGCCGGAACTGGCGGCCTGCCGCAACCTGGAACTGCTGCGCCTGTCGGCCAATGCGCTGGAGGCGTTTCCGCATTGGCTGCTGACCCTGCCACGCCTGAGCTGGCTGGCTATGGCGGGCAATCCCTGGTGTGTAGCGGTGGAGGAAACGGCGGACCGCAACGCGCAAGTCGCGGCCATCGATTGGGATGATCTGGCCTTGGGCGAAAAGCTGGGAGAAGGCGCCTCCGGTGTGATCCACGCTGCCCGCTGGACCGTGGCAGACAGGTCGCAGCCGGTGGCGGTGAAGCTTTTCAAGGGCGCTGTCACCAGCGATGGCCTGCCCGAACGTGAGATGGCGGCCTGCATCATGGCCGGTAGCCATCGTGGGCTCATTCCCGTGCTGGGGCGCTTGCAAGGTCATCCGCAAGCGGTGCAGGGATTGGTGATGCCGCTGATCGATCCCGATTTCAAGGTGTTGGCCGGCCCGCCCAGCCTGCAATCCTGTACGCGCGATGTGTATGCGCAAGGCTTCACGCTCGCCTGGAGTCAAGTGATCGCCATCGCACGCGATATCGCCTCGGCAGCCGCCCACCTGCATGCGCAGGGCATCGTGCATGGCGACCTCTACGGTCACAACATCCTGCATCGGGACGGCGAAGCCCTGCTCGGCGATTTCGGTGCGGCCTGGTTCTACGATGCCGGACAGCCGCATGCCTGGGGCGTGCAGGCCATGGAAGTGCGGGCCTATGGCTGTCTGCTGGAAGAGTTGCTGGCGCATGGCCAGCCGGAAGATGAGGCCGGCAAGAAGCAGCGTGCGGCCCTGGCCGGGGTGCGCCAGGCTTGCCTGAGCGCCGATGCAGCCGCACGGCCGCATTTCGAGGCCATCGTGGCCATGCTGGACAATCTGACTGCGGACTGAAGCGGCGTTCAGGTCCGTTCGCTGGAACGCAGCAGCACCACCAGCGCGCCCGCTCCGCCATCGGCTGCGCGCGCCTGGCAGAAGGCCATCACTTCATCCTTCTGCGCCAGCCAGTTGCGGACCTTGTGCTTGAGCACGGGCTCCTTGTTCACCGAACCGAGTCCCTTGCCGTGGATCACCCGCACGCAGCGCAGGCCGCGGCGGCGTGACTGGCGCAAGAATTCACCCAAGGCTTCACGCGCCTGGTCGCGGCGATAGCCGTGCAGGTCCAGCTGGGCCTGGATCACCCAGTTGCCGCGCCGCAGCTTGCTCAAGACATCCATGCCCACGCCGGGGCGGGCGAAACTGAGGTTTTCGTCGCTGTCCATGAGCGTGTCGACGGTGAATTCGTCGGACAGCGACTCCAGCAGTGCGGCCTGTTCATCGGCCAGGTGCTGGCGGGGAATGGGGAGGGGAGGTTCCGGCAGGTAATGGGCCTTGTCGACCACTTCGGGACGCAAGGGCGCCACCTGGCCGATGCTGTTGCGGAAGATGTTGGCTTCCTCGCGGGCTGCCGCTTCCTGGCGCTGGCGCTCGGCCAAGGCCAGTGCGCGCGCTTTTTCCTGTTCCTGCAGATCGCGGCGCAATCCCTGGAGCGCCGAGAAATCCTTCATTGTCGCCATGACAGCCACCCAACCCTGTAGCGTATTGTTCCCTGAGTGACTACTTTAGCAGAAGCGGGCGAGCTCTTCAGCCGCAAGCCACCTTGATGATCACCAGGCCGGGATCGACATGCAGGTTCAGGCGGCGCGGGTTGAAGTCCATGGTGGCGGCGTCGTCCGGCTTGAGAACGCGGATCTCGGTGGCACCGGATTCGGCCAATGCCTGGCGCTCCACGTAGCCACTGTAGTTTTCGCCGATCAGGTGATCGGCACGCGAGGCATCGCATTGGCCGGCCGTGGCGTCGGCCACCGGGGTTTCGCGGGAAGCACTGCAGGCGACCAGCACGGCACCCAGGCTCACGGTGGCCAGCACGGCCTTGAGCACCGGCGAGCGGCGAGCGGCGCGGGAGGGGGATGAATAATAGGGCACGATGCTTTCCTCGGTCTTGATGATTCTGATATGAGATTGCTCGAGTGAAACAAAAAAGCCGGGACGACAACTCGTCACCGGCTTTTGGAGTGCCCGTTGCGTTGCGAGTTCTCGCAGCGCAGCATTTTACATCTCTTTACCTGCTTATTCGAGGCCTTCCAGATAGCGCTGTGCATCCAGTGCTGCCATGCAACCCGTACCGGCGCTGGTGATGGCCTGGCGGTAGATGTGATCCTGCACGTCGCCGGCGGCGAAGACGCCGTCGATGCTGGTGGCGGTGGCAAAGCCTTCGGTGCCGGTGCGGGTCTTCAGGTAGCCGTTCTGCATCTCCAGCTGGCCGTCGAAGATGCTGGTGTTGGGCTTGTGGCCGATGGCGATGAACAGGCCGTGCACCGGGATCTCGGTGATGGCGCCGTCCTGGGTCGACTTGATCTTGATGCCGGTCACGCCGCTGTCGTCGCCGACCACTTCATCCAGGGTGGAATGCCACTGGATGGCGATCTTGCCTTCGGTGACCTTGTGCAGCAGGCGGTCGATCAGGATGGGCTCGGCGCGGAACTTGTCGCGGCGGTGCACGATGGTGACCTTGCTGGCGATGTTGGAGAGGTACAGTGCTTCTTCCACGGCGGTGTTGCCGCCGCCGACCACGGCCACTTCCTTGCCGCGATAGAAGAAACCGTCACAGGTGGCGCAGGCCGATACGCCACGGCCCATGAAGGCCTGTTCCGAGGGCAGGCCCAGGTACTGGGCGGAGGCACCGGTGGCGATGATCAGGGCATCGGCCGTGTATTCGCCGCTGTCGCCGATCAGGCGGAACGGGCGCTCGGAGAGCTTGGTGGTGTGGATGTGATCGAAGATGATCTCGGTGTTGAAGCGCTCGGCGTGCTGCAGCAGGCGCTGCATCAGTTCCGGGCCTTGCACGCCCAGCGGGTCGCCGGGCCAGTTCTCGACGTCGGTGGTGGTCATCAGCTGGCCGCCTTGCTCCACGCCGGTGATCAGCACGGGGTTCAGGTTGGCGCGCGCGGCATAGACGGCGGCGCTATAGCCGGCGGGGCCGGAGCCGAGAATCAGGACCTTGGCATGTTTGGGCGTGCTCATAAGCTACTCATCAAATGTTGTGGGATCGCTTCTGCAAATGAGGCGACTCCCGGGGATTTCAATTCCCGGCCGGTCTGGCAGTTCAGCCAGACCGGCCGGCACAAGCGGGGCGGTTGCCAGCGCACAAGTTTGCGGTTTGCCGCGCTGCAAAACGGGTAAGATTATAGTCCATGCCCTCAACGGGGCTCATGGAATTACGCTATGCCGGTGATAGCCGCCGGCGTGGCAGACAGTAGCAGCAACGCTGTCGAAAATATGAACAAAATGACAGCACCCCCAGAACGATAGCGGTCAATCAAGGTCAGTGCAGCGGGTTTCCCGCCGCCCAGCGCAAAACCGCGAAGCGCCAAGTCAATGCCGTTACAATGACGGCTAGTTTTTTTTGTACGGAAGTTATGTCCAAGACGAGTCAAGCCCACATCCGCACCAACAAGACGCCGGCTCCTCCCATGCCCAACCGTCTGGTACGGCTGTTATCGGAGGCGCGCTGGCTGGCGCTGGCGGCCTTGCTGGCCTATCTGGCGCTGATCCTGCTGAGCTATGGCAAGACCGACCCTGGCTGGTCGGTGGCCAGCTCGGTGCCGCGCGTGGGCAACTGGGGCGGCCGCGTCGGCGCCTGGATGGCCGACTTGCTGCTCTACATCTTCGGGCTCTCGGCCTGGTGGTGGTGCGTCTTGCTGGGGCGCTCGGTGTGGACCGGCTACCGGCGCCTGTCGAACCGCTTCCTGGTGGCCCAGCCGGTGGAACCGGAACACCATCAGGAGCCGCTGATCCGCGCCGTGGGCTTTGTCTTCATGCTGACCGGCAGCATGGGCATCGAATTCACCCGCATGCAGCGCTTTGCGCCCAAGCTGCCGCATTCTTCAGGTGGCGTGCTGGGCGAGATGATCGGTTCGGCCATGCAGCCGACCTTCGGGTTCACTGGCTCCACCTTGTTGCTGTTGCTGCTGTTCGGGCTGGGCTTTTCGCTGCTGTTTCAGGTGTCCTGGCTGGCGGCGGTGGAACGCATCGGAGGCATGATCGAGGATGGCCTGTTCTGGGTGCGCGACTTCTTCGCCGCCCGGGCCGATCGCCGCGCCGGCCAGGAAGCCGCCGTCAAGCGCGAGGAAACCGTGGTGCAGGAACGCGCCAAGATCGTCGAGGCGCCGCCGATCCGCATCGAACCGCAAATCGTGGAAGTGCAGAAATCCGACCGCGTCCAGAAGGAGAAGCAGACCAGCCTCTTCGATGACCTCAACAGCGAGTTGCCGCCGCTGTCGCTGCTGGACGAAGCACCGCCGGCGCAGCAGACGGTCTCGGTGGAAACCCTGGAATTCACCAGCCGCCTGATCGAAAAGAAACTGGCCGACTTCGGTGTCGAGGTCAAGGTGGTGGCGGCCTATCCCGGCCCGGTGATCACCCGTTATGAAATCGAACCGGCCACAGGCGTGAAGGGCAGCCAGATCGTCAACCTGGCGCGCGACCTGGCGCGTTCGCTGTCGCTGACGTCGATTCGCGTGGTGGAAGTCATCCAGGGCAAGAATTTCATGGGCCTGGAGCTGCCCAATCCCAAGCGCCAGATCGTTCGCCTGACCGAGATCCTCGGCTCCAAGGTCTACAACGACAGCCATTCCAGCCTGACCGTGGCGCTGGGCAAGGACATCGCCGGCAATCCGGTGGTGGCCGACCTGGCCAAGATGCCGCACTTGCTGGTGGCCGGTACCACCGGTTCGGGCAAGTCGGTGGGGATCAATGCCACCATTCTTTCGCTGCTGTACAAATCCTCGCCGCGCCAGGTGCGCCTGATCCTGATCGATCCCAAGATGCTGGAACTGTCGATCTATGAAGGCATTCCGCACCTGCTGGCGCCGGTGGTGACCGACATGCGCCAGGCCGGCCACGCCCTGAACTGGGCGGTGGAAGAGATGGAGCGCCGCTACAAGAAGATGTCCAAGCTGGGCGTGCGCAACCTGGCCGGTTACAACCAGAAGATCATCGATGCCGAGAAGCGTGGCGAGAAGATCCCCAATCCCTTCAGCCTCACCCCGGATGCGCCGGAACCGCTGGAGCAGCTGGAAACCATCGTCATCATCATCGACGAACTGGCCGACCTGATGATGGTGGTGGGCAAGAAGGTGGAAGAACTGATCGCCCGCATCGCCCAGAAGGCGCGCGCCGCAGGCATCCACCTGATCCTGGCTACGCAGCGTCCCTCGGTGGACGTGATCACCGGCCTGATCAAGGCCAACGTGCCTACGCGCATTGCTTTCCAGGTGTCGTCCAAGATCGACTCTCGCACCATCCTTGACCAGATGGGCGCCGAAGCCCTGCTGGGCATGGGTGACATGCTCTACAACGCCCCGGGCACGGCCTTGCCGGTGCGGGTGCACGGTGCCTTCGTCTCGGATGATGAAGTGCATCGCGTGGTGGAGCACCTGAAAGCCCAGGGGGAACCGAATTACATCGAGGGCATCCTAGAGGGAGGCGTGCTGGAGGGCGCTGACGGTGGCGGTGGCAGCGGTGCTGCGGCCGGTGCCGGTGGCGGCGAAGGCGACGAGATGTACGACCAGGCCGTGGCCGTGGTCCTGAAACATCGCCGGGCCTCGATCTCGCTGGTGCAGCGTCACCTGCGCATCGGCTACAACCGCGCGGCGCGCTTGCTGGAGCAGATGGAGCAAAGCGGCCTGGTCTCCACCATGCAATCCAATGGCAACCGTGAAATCCTGGTGCCGGCAGGTGCCGGCGATGCGGCTGAATAAGCCGGGTTCCGATCCAGTTGCGCGCAAGATTGCATCCCGTCATCAACAGCACGCCCAGAAGGCCGGCCACTGTCGCGCCGGCCGCCACCTTGCTGGTGGCATTCGTCAAGAAGGAATCGAATAACATGGACAATTCCAGAAACGCTTTCCGCTCGCGCACTGCGCAAGCCCGTACCTTCAACCTGCGCCGGCTGGTCATGGCGGCCGGTCTTTCGGCACTGGCGGTGGCCGGTGCCATCGCCATCACCGCGCTGACCCCCGGCCGCGCTTCGGCCGCTGCGCTGGACCAGTTCAAGCAGTTCGTCAGCAGCACGCAATCGGCCAAGGGGGCTTTTACCCAGCGCATGGTGCGGGTCGAGAACGGCAGCTCCAAGGTGGTCAATACGTCCAGCGGCAGCTTCGTGTTTTCGCGTCCGGGCAAATTCATCTGGACCTACCAGAAGCCCTATGAGCAGGTGATCCAGGCTGATGGAGAAAAACTCTTCATCTACGACAAGGACCTCAACCAGGTCACGACCAAGAAACTGGGCAATGCGCTGGGCTCTTCGCCGGCTGCCATCCTCTTCGGCAGCAATGATCTGGAAAAAAACTTCACCCTGAAGGAAGCCGGCACCAAGGATGGCCTGGAATGGCTGCAAGCCGTGCCTAAAAGCAAGGATACGACCTTCGACAACATCGGCATCGGCCTGAAGAATGGCACGCCGGTAGCCATGGAACTGCATGATTCCTTTGGCCAGGTCTCGGTGCTGAGCTTCGACAGCTTCGAGAAGAATCCGCCGCTCAAGGGCAACAGCTTCAACTTCACCGTGCCGAAGGGTGCGGACGTGTTCGAGAACTGACCGGCATCCCCCTTCACGACAAACAGCCCCGCAGGCTTGCGCTTGCGGGGCTGTTTTCATGTGAGGTGCATGCGCTTCAGGGTTCGGGCATCTTCAGCAGGGGCAGCTTGCCGGTAACGTCCTTCCACTGCGCATGATCGGGCAGGGGCGGCTGGGCCTTGGTGATGGGTTTCCAGCCGGGCAGCTTGGCCAGGCGGGCGTTGAGGTCCTCGAAGTGCGACAGGGCGGCGGGCAGGTCGGTGGCGTTGTAGATGGCGCCGACTGGGCATTCCGGCACGCACATGGAGCAGTCGATGCAGCCGTCCGGATCGATGGCCAGGAAATTCGGGCCTTCCACGAAGCAGTCCATGGGGCAGACGCTGACGCAATCGGTGTACTTGCACTGGATACAGGAATCGGTGACGACGAAGGGCATGGAAAGCAGGGGAAAGGGCAGGTAAAAGGGCGATGTGAAGAAAAACGCGCAGGCCGCATTTTAACCGCTGCGCCCGATGGCTGCAGGCGCAGCCCTTGATCGCGCCATCGGCCTCGCGGCGGCCTGCTGCGTTAGACTACGGCCTTTGGTGAACGCGCCT
>NZ_DBIC01000134.1:0-1004 GCF_002296545.1 Herbaspirillum sp. UBA812
ACCATCTCGATCACGGCCGGGATCTCGCCCAGTGCCTGGCGCAAGGCGTCACGCAGGTCTTCGCACAGGTGGCAGTAGCTGCGCGAATAGATGATGAAGTGCAAGGCTTGCCCTGCGGCTGAGGGCGAAGAAGGGGTGGTCATAGGCTCATATGAAAGTTTCTTCCCTCAGCCCGACGCGAACCAAGGAAAAAGGCTGCGGCCCCGGGGAGCCGCAGCCTTCATGCTGAAGTATCAGGCAATTTTACGGAAAAAGGGCCCGCCCTCAGTTGCCGCCGTTCGGACGCAGCGGCACGAACTGCGAGGAGTCGCCACGGCGCACCAGCACCGCTGCCCGCTTCTTGGCATCGAGCTTGGCCACCAGCTGGCCGAACTGCTTGCTGTCGTTGACATCGACCTCGTTGAGGCGCTGGATCACATCGCCCGGACGGATGCCGGCGGCGGCCGCGGCACCGCTGACGTTTTCCACCAGCACGCCGTTGTCGACCTTCAGCTCCTTCTTCTGCGCATCACTCAGGTCGCTCACCACCAGGCCCAGGGAGTTGGGGGTGTTGTCGGGCTTGGCCTTCTTTTCCTCGGCCTGCTTGGGCTTGTCGGCTTCCAGCTCGACCACGGTCACGCTGACGTCGCGGGCGCTGCCCTTGCGCCAGATATTGACGGTGGCCTTGGCTCCCGGCTTGGTGGCACCGACCATGCGCGGCAGGTCGCTCGGTCGCTCGATGGCTGCACCGTTGTATTTCAGGATGATGTCGCCCGCCTCCAGGCCCGCCTTGTCAGCCGGGCCACCGGCTTCCACGCGTTGCACCAGCGCGCCTTGCGCGCGGGCCAGGCCCAGCGATTCGGCCACATCCTTGGTCACTTCACCGATCTGTACGCCGATACGGCCGCGCGTGACGCGTCCGCTGGCCTTGAGCTGGTCGGCTACCCGCAGCGCCTCATCGATGGGTACTGCAAAGGAGATCCCCATGAAGCCGCCGGAACGGCTGTAGATCTGCGAGTTGATGC
>NZ_DBIC01000134.1:1291-14976 GCF_002296545.1 Herbaspirillum sp. UBA812
GGCTGTAGATCTGCGAGTTGATGCCGACCACTTCACCCTTGAGGTTGATCAGCGGACCACCCGAGTTGCCCGGGTTGACCGCCACGTCGGTCTGGATCAGCGGCAGATAGTCGCCAGTGTCACGCGCCTTGGCCGAAACGATGCCGGCAGTCACGGTATTCTCCAGGCCGAAGGGCGAGCCGATGGCCAGCACCCACTCACCGACACGGATCTTGTCGGAGTCGCCCATGTTCAGGCGCGGCAGGTTGCTGCCATCGATCTTGAGCACGGCCACGTCGGTGCGGGTATCCGAACCCACGATCCTGGCCTTGAATTCACGTTTGTCGGTCAGGGTCACGTAGACCTCGCTGGCCCCATCCACCACGTGCGCATTGGTCATGATGAAACCATCGGCCGAGATGATGAAGCCCGAGCCCACGCCACGCGGCACTTCTTCCTGCTGGCCCTGGCCACCCTGCTTGCCATTGCCGCGCGGGGTACCCGGCTGCTGCTGGCGCGGGATGGGAATACCGAAGAAGCGGCGGAAGAATTCCTGCATTTCCGGATCATCCATGCCGCCACCCTGCCCTTGGGCATTCTGGCGCACGCGCTCGGTAGTACGAATATTCACCACCGCCGGACCGGTGCGCTCGACGATGTCAGCGAAGTCAGGCAGGGCCGCCACCGCGGGCGAAGCCACGGGAGGCGCGGCCTGCACGGCCGGTGCTGCAGCAAAGACGGAAGCGGCCAGCAAAGCGCCAGCAAGGGTGTTCTTCATGGGAGTCATTGCAACGGTCTCTTTTATTTGGATTTCAGTTCAATGGAATTGGCTACCTGACGGATTGCAGCGGCGGGCACTTCTCCAACGACGGTCAGCCAGTAATCGCCCTGGCGTCGGCCCAGGATGTTCATGGCACCCTGCTGTATCGTACCCTCTTCCCGGCCCTGACTGCCCGGCTCGATGAACACCGAGATGGCCGCCAGCCCGTCGGAGAACACGATCTGCAAGACTTCGCGTTCAGCCGGACGGTTCTGGGCCGGTGCCGCGCCCGCTTCGCCACTATCGGAAATCACGCGACGCACCTGCTGGATCTTCCGGAAACCAGGCGGCGGCGTGATCTGCCAGGCCGACAGGTCAGCCGGCACCATGGCCGCCTTCTCGATGCGCCAACCGCGCGTGTCCTTGTAAGTGGGGCTGACCCGGGCGCGATCAATCCCCCCGATGTCGATCTGGGTAAACGCGATCTGCTCGATCACCTCGCCGCGGCCATCCAGCGTCTGCCCGCGCAACAGCAGGCCGGTAGCCTGGTCGGCGCAGAAACGGTAGCCGTAGCGCAGCTTGTCGCGCGGTACCAGCACGATGACCTGGCAGTTGCGGCCCGCCACCCGCTCATCGCCATCGGACTGCAGCCGGTAGAAGCGCGCCAGGTCCTCCGGGCGCGCATCGACGATGGCCGGGAAGGTGTCTCGCGTGACCCGCTTTTCCCGGCGCACGATGCGCTGGTCAGGGTCATAGCTGGCCACATCCTCGTTGTCGCGCACGAACTCGCGCGGCTTGCCATCGAGCAGCTCCAGCTTTTCCAGTTCACTCTTGCCGGCCACCACATGGGTGACCCGCGAGCTGCGCATCTGCGCGGCCTGCTGGTAGACGAAACTGCCTGAGTAATTGAGATGCTGGGCGGCAGATTGCATTTTTTGCAATTGCGCCAGCAATGCGGAAGAAGTGGTGGCTTCGCTGGCCGCAGTTGTAGAAACGCCATCCGCCGCTTGAGCGGATGGCGTCAAGGAGAATCCCAACAACGTGGCCAGCAAGCACAGTACGCCGTACAGACGCCCCGTCAGACGCATCTTACTTGTCTGCGTCCGAGGAGAAGGCTGCGGAACGGGTGTATTGCGCCGAACTGTAGGAAGGCGAGAAGCGCTGGTGAGCGAACAGGTAGTCGTCGATGCGCGGATCGCGCTTGACTTCACCCTGCTGGGCCAGCGAGCTCAGTTGATTCACGTTCTGCGGATTGCCGTTGGTGTCAGCAACGGTAGCAATGGCCGAAGGCACATTGACCGGAGCCGACGCCACCTGGGCCACCGGTGCAGCCATTTTGGCGTCCGCCGTCACCACCGCTTGCTGCGGCATGGCCACGAACACGGCGGCCACGGCAGCAGCAGCCGCTGCGGCGCTAGGCATCAGGAAACGCACCAGGCGGCCTGGACGGCTCGCGCGATGGTCGCCATTGGCAGCTGCCACAGCTTGCACCACCGGAGCAGCCGCGGCTGCCTTGACCGGCTCGGCCACTGCGGCCTGCGGGGCAACGATGGTCGGTTCGGCATCGAGCAGCGCGCTCATCTTGGCCGAGAAGCCAGCGCTCAGGGAGACATCCATCTCCTCCGAACGCAGCACCTCGCCGATGCGATGGTAATCCTCCCACGCGTCCTGGGCGTCCTTGGAAGAACGCAGGGCCGCGAAGGCAAGGGTCATTTCTTCAGTGCTCAGCTCACCATCGGCGAGGGCTGAGATCTGTTCTTTGGTCGTTACTTTGGTATCCATGTGCAGTCACCCGGCAAATATCTTAGTTCCATACCCGCTTTATTATTTTCTTTTTAACAACAGGCTTGTGGCCTCATTACCAGCGCTTGTCCGCTGCCGTATCCAGCAATGGACGCAGCTTCTCGGCAATAGCTTCCCGGGCGCGGAAAATACGGCTGCGCACGGTGCCGATCGGACAATTCATCGCATCTGCAATCTCGTCGTAGCTCAACCCCTCGATCTCGCGCAACGTGATGGCAGTACGTAATTCTTCCGGCAATGCCTCCATCGCCACGTTGACCGTCTGAGCAATCTGCTTGGTGGCCAACATCGACTCTGGAGTGTTGATGTCCCTCAGATGGTCTGCATCGTCAAAAGTTTCAGCTTCTTCTGCATCTGCTTCTGTCGAAGTTGGCGCCCTGCGCCCCATGGTGACCAAATAGTTCTTGGCAGTGTTGATGCCGATGCGGTAAAGCCAGGTATAGAAGGCCGAATCGCCGCGGAATTGCGGCAGCGCGCGATAAGCCTTGATGAAGGCTTCCTGCACCACGTCTTCGGCTTCGGCCTGGTCACGCACCAGGCGTGACACCAGGCGCATCAGCTTGCGTTGATACTTGACTACCAATAGCTCGAACGCCTTCTTGTCGCCACGCTGGACGCGCTCAACAAGCTGTTGGTCTATTTCGCGTTCTGTCGTCAAACCGGATTCCTTGTTTTTTATGGCCGTGTTGTTTTATCGTCATTGCCTTTGGCAGATGCTTCCAGCTCGGCAATTTTCAAGCCCGACGGCCTCATTTTTCCAGCAGTCTTGCCTTGGCCGTATTGTGACTGATCAGCCAGCGGCACGCCACGGAAAGTGCACGGAATGTATCTTCAGAGACGGAATCCGTGAGGATGGGGATGGTACGTGTCTTGCCGTTTTCCAGCCGCAGGCGCAGGAACAGCATGCCCGGCCAGATGGTGCTGCCGGCCAGCAACTGGGCCAGTCCGGCCTTCATCACCTGCGGCTTGGCGCGCGCCGAGGGCAGCAAGTGTTCCACCACGCGGATCTGCCCGGTGCCGGAAATGTGCAACCAAATGACTTTGCGATCACGCAACACCAGCACCAGGGCCAGTGCGGCAGCGAGGATGCAGGCCATGGCCAGCGCGATGCGCGCCACCCAGGACAGCGAACCCGGCATCCCGAACGCCAGCACCACGCCCGTCAGGGCCACGCACAGGCAAGCGAAAGCCGTCACCAGCAGCAACAAGCGGGAAGGTTTGATATCTGCGGAAACGGCGATCGACATGAGATACCCGGAAGCAAGGCGCACCCGCAACAACGGGCAGCATAAAAACGACAAACCCGGCTTCGGTAAGGAAGCCGGGTCTTGCATTTTACATCTTGCCGATGACCAGGGTACCGTTGGTGCCGCCGAACCCGAAGGAGTTCTTCACGGCAATATCGATCTTCATGTCCCGCGCCTGGTTGGCGCAGTAATCCAGATCGCACTCCGGATCCTGGTTGAAGATGTTCATCGTCGGCGGCGACACCTGATTGTGCACTGCCAGCACGGTCAACACCGTTTCCAGGCCACCGGCACCACCCAGAAGGTGACCGGTCATGGATTTGGTCGAATTGACAACCATCTTGTAAGCATGGTCGCCGAATGCGGCCTTGATCGCGTCGGATTCGTTCTTGTCGCCCAGGGGGGTCGACGTACCGTGCGCGTTCAGGTACTGCACTTCATCCGGATTGACGCCGGCATCGCGCAGTGCATTGAGCACGCAGCGGCGCGGACCATCCAGGTTGGGCGCAGTCATGTGGTAGGCATCGCCGCTCATGCCGAAGCCGAGCAGTTCTGCATAGATCTTGGCGCCACGGGCCTTGGCGTGTTCGTACTCTTCGAGCACCATCACGCCGGCACCCTCGCCCAGCACGAAGCCGTCACGATCCTTGTCCCAGGGGCGGGACGCAGTCGCGGGATCGTCGTTGCGGGTCGACAGTGCGCGCGCCGAAGCGAAGCCACCGATACCCAGCGGCGAAACGCTGGATTCAGCGCCGCCGGCCACCATCACGTCTGCATCGCCGTACATGATCATGCGTGCGGCAGAGCCGATGCAATGCAGGCCGGTGGTGCAGGCGGTGACAATCGCCAGGTTGGGGCCCTTCAGACCGAACTTGATGGACAAGTTGCCCGAGATCATGTTGATGATCGAGGCCGGAATGAAGAAGGGGCTGATGCGGCGCGGACCACGGTTGGTCAGTTCGGCGTGGGTTTCTTCGATCAGCGGCAAGCCGCCGATGCCCGAACCGATCATGACGCCAATACGCTCGGCATTCTCATCCGTAACCGTCAATCCACTGTCCTGGATGGCCTGGATACCGGCGGCCATGCCGAAGTGGATGAAGGTATCCATATGACGCGCTTCCTTGGCGGGGATGTAATCCTCGATATTGAAGCCCTTGACTTCACCGGCGAAGTGCGTGGTGAAAGGGGTTGCGTCGAACTTGGTGACGGTAGCGATGCCGGACTTGCCTTCCTTGATGGCACTCCACGTATCGGCGACGTTGTTGCCGACAGGCGAGATGCATCCCAGGCCGGTTATGACTACACGACGTTCACGAGTGCGGCTCAAGCAATTCTCCTGAAACTTTGACCAAAGCCCTTATCAGGCCTTGACTTGCGACTTTGCGTAGTCGATCGCCTGTTGCACGGTGGTGATCTTTTCAGCTTGTTCGTCGGGGATTTCCATTTCGAACTCATCTTCCAGTGCCATGACCAGCTCGACGGTGTCCAGCGAGTCGGCGCCCAGGTCGTCCACGAACGACGATTCGTTCTTGATGTCGGCTTCGGCGACGCCCAGTTGCTCAGCGACGATCTTCTTCACGCGTTGTTCGATATCGGACATAGTGTTCCTCCAGAGGGATGATAGGTTACAAAAGTGCGCGCATTTTAGCAGGTTTGCGCGCGGAAAATTTACTTTTAACTATTCCTGGCAAGATTGTGCCAAGTCCAGCTTAACTGCAAACAAAAGTCGTCAAAAGGACTTGAATCAAGCCCCCAAGACTTACTTAACCCATGTACATGCCGCCATTGACATTGAGCGTCGTACCGGTGATGTAGGCCGCTTGCGGCGAGGCCAGGAAGGCCACCGCATAGGCGATCTCCTCGGCCGCACCCAGGCGTCCCAGCGGGATCTGCTGCAGGATGGCAGCGGACTGCTGTTCGTTCAGCGCCTTGGTCATGTCGGTATCGATGAAGCCTGGCGCAACGCAATTGACGGTGATGTTGCGGCTGCCGATCTCACGCGCCAGCGCACGGCTCATGCCGGCCACGCCAGCCTTGGCGGCGGCATAGTTCATCTGGCCGGGATTGCCGGCCTCGCCCACCACGGAAGTGATGCTGATGATGCGGCCGCTACGGGCCTTCATCATGCCGCGCAGCACGGCGCGCGAAAGGCGGCCGACGGCGGTGAGGTTGGTGGCGATGACGCTGTCCCACTCCTCGTCCTTCATGCGCATGGCCAGTTGGTCCTGGGTGATGCCGGCATTGTTGACCAGGATGGAGAGCGCACCGAATTCCTTCTGCACCTGCTCCACCAGCGCCACGCTGGCTTCGGCATCATTGACATTGAGCACCGCACCACGGCCGGCTTCCGGACCCAGCGCCGCCAGGTATTCGGTGATGGCGGCAGCGCCCGACTCCGAGGTCGCCGTACCGACCACCTTGGCACCCTGGCGGGCCAGTTCGGTGGCGATGGCACGGCCGATGCCGCGCGAAGCGCCGGTCACCAGGGCGACCTGGCCTTGCAGATTCAATGCACTCATTTCAGCAACTCCAATACTTTGTTCAGGGATTCCTGGTCGACGATGGCTTCACCCACCAGGTCACCATTGATGCGCTTGGTCAGGCCGGTCAACACCTTGCCCGGACCGCACTCGATCAGGTGCGTGACGCCGTCGGCGCCCATCTTCTGCACCGTCTCGACCCAGCGCACCGGCGCAGCCGCCTGGCGCACCAGGGCATCCTTGATGGCAGCCGGATCGTTGACCACGGCCACATCGACGTTGTTGATCAGCGGGATCTGCGGCGCGGCGAAGGCGACGTTGGCCAGATAGGCTTGCAGGCGATCCGAAGCCGGCTTGAGCAGCGAGGAGTGGAACGGCGCCGACACCGGCAGCGGCAGCGCGCGCTTGGCACCCTTGGCCTTGGCGATGTCGCAGGCACGGCCGACAGCGGCCTTGTGGCCGGCGATCACGACTTGTGCGGGGGCATTGAAGTTGACGGCCTCGACCACTTCGCCTTGCGCCGCTTCGGCGCAGGCAGCACGCACGTCTTCATCAGACAGGCCGAGAATGGCGGCCATGCCACCCTGCCCGACCGGCACGGCTTCCTGCATGGCTTGCGCGCGGAAGCGCACCAGCGGTACCGCATCCTTGAAGGCGATCACGCCGGCGGCGACCAGTGCCGAATATTCGCCCAGGCTGTGGCCGGCGACCAGCGCCGGTGCCTTGCCGCCTGCAGCCAGCCAGGCGCGATAGAAGGCCACGGCAGCCGTCAGCATGACGGGCTGGGTGTTGGTGGTCAGGTCCAGGTCTTCCTTGGGACCTTCAGCGATGAGCTTGCCCAGGTCGAACTGCAGGGCATCGGAAGCTTCTGCGACGGTCTGGCGGACGACTTCATTGTCGGCGAAGCCATTGAGCATCCCGATGGCCTGCGAACCCTGGCCCGGGAAGACGAAAGCGAATGTTGTCATGCTTGGAGGTAGATAATTTGGATGAAAATGCAGGAAATCGAAGAGATCAGTGAACGAAAGGACTGCCGCAGCAGCCCCCTGCCCGCTTTACATGCGCGCCAGCACGGCGCCCCAGGTGAAGCCACCGCCGACGCCTTCCATCATGACGGTATGACCCGGCCGGATGCGGCCATCGCGCACCGCCTGGTCCAGCGCCAAGGGAATCGAAGCTGCGGAAGTATTTCCGTGCTCGGCCACCGTGACGACCATCTTTTCCAGCGGCAGACCCATCTTCTTGGCCGTGCCCTGCATGATGCGGATATTGGCCTGGTGCGGCACCAGCCAATCCACCTCGGTGGATTGCATCTTGGCCGCTTCCAGCGCTTCGCGCGCCACCTTGTCCAGCAAGGAAACGGCCAGTTTGAAGACGGCCGGGCCATCCATGTAAAGGTAGGCGCTGCCGGCGACGGCACCGTTGTCGATGCTGCCCGGCACGCAGAGGATGTGACCGTGGCTGCCATCGGCATGCAGCTTGGTCGCCAGCACGCCCGGCTCCTGCGAGGCACTCATGATGACCGCGCCGGCACCATCGCCGAAGAGCACACAGGTGGTGCGATCCTTGAAATCCAGAATGCGCGAGAACACTTCGGCACCAATGACCAGAACGTTCTTGTGGGCACCGGATTTGATGAAGCTGTCCGCCACCGACATGGCGTAGACAAAGCCGCTGCAGACGGCCTGCACATCCATGGCCGGCGCGCCATTGGTGATGCCCAGCTTGCGCTGGACCACACAGGCGGTGCTGGGGAAGCCACCCAGGTGATCCGGGGTGGAGGTGGCCATGATGATCAGGTCGATGTCATTGGCCTGCATGCCCGCCGCTTCCAGGGCGCGCTGCGCCGCCTGCAGGGCGAGATCACTGGAAAGCTGGCCCGGCTCGGCATAGTGGCGCGCGGAGATGCCGCTGCGCGTGACGATCCATTCGTCCGAGGTCTCGATGCCCTGCTCGGCCAGTTGCGCGGCCAGCTCATGGTTGGTGACGCGCTTGGCCGGCAGGTAGCTGCCGGTGCCGACGATTTTGCTGTAAGTGGTCATGCCGTCTTCTTGCTCTGTTAGTTCAGTTGATCCAGCGAGACCGGTGCCGGCTCGAAAGCCTTGGCAACGGCCTCGGCCGTGCGCCCCTGCTCCTGGGGCATCAGCTCCGCCATGCTGGCGGCAATACGGGCGAGCACATCATACTTGGCCGCATCATACGCGCGGCGGATGGCCCATTCGAACGCATACACATCGGCCCCGCCGTGGCTCTTGAAGACCAGGCCCTTCAGGCCCAGCAAGCTGGCGCCATTGTAGCGGGAAGGATTGAGGCGGCGCGACAGCGCCTTGATGGCACCATAGGCGATCAGGGCACCGAGCTTGTTGATGATGCCCTTCTTGAATTCGCTGGTGAGCACCTGCTTGACGAAGCGCCCCAGGCCTTCGGAGGCCTTCAGGGTCACGTTGCCCACGAAACCGTCGCACACCACCAGGTCGGTCGTGCCTTCGAAGATGTCGTTGCCTTCCACGTTGCCGTAGAAATTGAGGATACCCTTCTCATGGTCGCCCCGCAGCAGGGCGGCGGTCGCCTTGACCAGCTCGTTGCCCTTCATGTCCTCTTCACCCACGTTCAACAGGCCCACGGTCGGCTTGGCCTTGCCTTCCATGACCGCGACCAGGGCCGAGCCCATGAGTGCAAATTGATGTAAATGCTGTGGCTCGCAGTCGACGTTGGCGCCGAGGTCGAGCATGTAGGTGGGGCCATCCTTCTGGTTCGGGAGGATGGTGCAGATGGCCGGACGATCCACGCCCGGCAGGGTCTTCAGCACATAGCGCGAGACCGCCATGAGCGCGCCCGTATTGCCGGCCGAGACGGCGGCGTGGGCCTGCCCATCCTTGACCAGGGTCACGGCCACGCGCAGGGAAGAATCCTTCTTGCGACGCAGGGCGACCTCGATCGGGTCGTCCATGGTCACCACTTCGGAGGCATTGTGGATGCGGATGCGGGCTTCGCCGGCCAGCTTGTATTTCTTCAGCAGCGGCTGCAGCACGGCTTCCTGGCCGACCAGGATCAGCTCTGCATCAGGTTGGCGCTTGAGGAAGGAGGCAGCGGCCGGGAGCGTGACTGACGGGCCATGATCGCCACCCATGCAGTCGATTGAAATTTTGATGGTCATCGATTTGATTCAAAGCCTTGCCAGCCCACATTATGAGGCAGATTGCAAAGCCTTCAAAATGGCACACTCGGACAGCGCACCAGATGAAGCTTCACGCAAGCAGGCAGGCAGGTCCGCTACGGATGTCGCGGACATAAAAAAGCGGCGCAAAATGAACCTCCTGAAACAGAAGCTCATTGCGCCGCTTTTCTCCAAAAACAGCAAGCTCAATGAATGAGATTACTCGTCGTTCTTGGTCTTCAGCACCTTGCGACCACGGTAGAAACCGTTGGGGCTGATGTGGTGACGCAGGTGGGTTTCACCAGTCGTCGGCTCCACAGCCAGCGGGGGTGCAGTCAGAAAGTCGTGTGCACGATGCATACCGCGCTTGGACGGGGTCTTTTTGTTCTGTTGAACGGCCATGATTACTCCTAAACCTTACTTAAGATTGAAAATTTTAACACATCGGATCGGTGTTTCTCCAACCCCGCTGTGCCGCTGCCCGGCCTTTGCCAGACATTCCCCAACAATACTTGTTACTGCTTCAACTTCTTCAGTACCTCAAACGGGGAAGCCCGTTCAGCACCTTTGGCCTCGGCCGCCACGCTACCGTCAGGACAGACGTCATGCTTGGGTGCCACCGGCAGGGCCAGCAGCGCATCGTCCTCAATCAGGTAGTTCACGTCGAAGGCTGCCGAACCGACAATGACATCGATCTCGTCATCATCCAGCAGTTCCTCGATGGTGTCGGCTTGCGCCTCATCTTTTGCCAATACCAGCAGCGACTTCGAATCAATCTCGAAATTCAATGCCGTCAGGCAACGCTGACAGATCAGATTAACTGCACCCGACACTGCCAGACTGAGTTGAGCATGTCCCAGCTTGTCGATATCGCCGGACAGAGCCCAGTGAATCATGCCGGAACGGTCAACCGTCTCTTGCGCCAGACGACCTAATTCAGCAACCGGAATCTCACCCTGCGCCTGCTGTTTCAGCCTGCAGAATTCGAACGCGTCGATAACAAATGCATTCATAGCCAAAGCAGAATCCGGAAAACCTGCGATCATAACAGAAAATTTCCTTACCAGTCAAAGCCTTAGCGCCTTGCTTGCGAAATTCTCGCGAAAAATGGCTTCATCTGAGAAAGCGCTCTCACTTTTGTGGCGAATTTCCGCCAAAATCCGGGTTTTATTGTTTCAGCACGGCGCGTGGCGCGCCTTCACCATGACACAACACCGCACCGATTCCACCCTGCCCCGCCTGATCCTGGGCTCCAGTTCCGTCTATCGCAAGGAATTGCTGGGCCGCCTCGGCCTGCCTTTCGAGACCATGGCCCCCGACATCGACGAAACCCCGCAGCCCGGCGAAAACCCGGAGGCCACGGCCTTGCGACTGGCGCGCGAGAAGGCCGCCGCCATTGCCGTCCGGGTCGGTCCGGCCCTGGTGATCGGCTCGGACCAGGTCGCCACGCTGGACGGCCTGCAGATCGGCAAACCCGGCAATCACGCCAATGCCTTGAAGCAATTGCAGCTGATGCGCGGACGCGAAGTGATCTTCCATACAGCGCTGTGCCTGTGGGATGGCCGCCAAGCCGATGCCGCCGCTGCGCAAGTCTGCAATGTACAGACCGTGGTGCGCTTCCGCGACCTCGAAGATGCCGAACTCGATGCCTACCTGCGTATCGAGCAGCCCTACGACTGTGCTGGCAGCGCCAAGAACGAGGGCCTGGGCATCGCCATCCTGGAGAGCATTCGCAGCGACGATCCCACCGCCCTCACCGGCCTGCCGCTGATCGCTTTGACCGGCATGCTGCGCCGGGCCGGCGTTCCATTCTTCACCGCCGGCCGCGCGGCTCAGTAATTACGGCGCGGATAGCCTTCGGCCAGGATGCGCTGCCACACCACTTCGCGCTGATCCTTGTCCATGAAGACCCATTGCGCCACTTCATCGACGGTACGGCCGCAGCCGCGGCAGACATCGTCAAAGGTGGTGGAGCACACGGCCACGCAAGGCGTGTCGGGGCGCTCGGGTGCGGACGGAACGGCGGACTGCGAAGAAGAGCTGGAAGACATTGAGTGAATCTGAATGAGGAAAGTGAAGCATTGCGCAAGCGGCCCGCCCGGATCCCAACGGCATACGGACAAAAACCTTCACTTGGCCAACAACGCGATACTTCGCATCTTACCAAGAACCGACGGCAAGCTCTCCCTGCTGATCGAAGGGATATGAAGAGTTCATCACCCCCGAACCAAACCGACAGGCAAAAAAAAGCCCGCGACCAAGAGGTGCGGGCTTGAATCCAATTTCTTAAGGAGATTGGAGGAGACAGGTGCAACTATAGCGATGCACCCCGGCCGAGTCTGCTTTATTGTGGCAATAGCAGATATTCACATTCTTCATATCTGCCGTCAGAACCGCGCCACAACAAGCATCCGCCGCACCATCCGGCGCTCACCCCATCCGCAAATCACCCTGCACCGCCGACGTCATCGGCTTTGGCGGATTGCCGCCCTTGCGGTCACAGGCTTGCAATGACAATAACAGAGCGATCCCCAGCAAAATCAGCGCATTCGTTCTCATCACAGTCTCCCGGAATGAATTCCCTTGCAAAGAATGCCACCTTCCGCCCGCCCTACCCGTCTGTCAAGCCGATCAGGCGGCGCTACGCAGGCTGCTCACCGCGCCGGTGGCGGCTACCGCACGGGCGGCCACCAGGTTCTTCTCATAGAGGGCCGCAATCATATCCGACTGCGTCAGCATGCCGACCAGCTTGCCATCGGCCTGCACCACCGGAATCTGGTGCAAGCCATCGGCCATGCGCGGCACCAGTTCCAGCACCGGCGTATCGACCTGGGCGGTGATGACCGGGCGGCTCATGATCTGGCCGACCACTTCCGGCTTGTCCGAATGCGTGAACGGCACCCGGTGCAGCAGGCGGCGCAGCTGCGCGGCCAGGCCCGTATGCACTTCCACGCCGGCATGCTCCAGAAAATCCGTACGGCTGACGATGCCGATGACATGCCGCCCGCGATCGAGCACCGGCAAGGCCCGCAATTGGTGCTCCTGCAGCAGGCGCCAGGCCTCGTCCAGGCCGGTGGCGAATTCCACCGCGACCACATCACGCGACATTACGGCGGCGCACAGGGTCTGGCCGAAGCGGCGGTGATAGGCCCGCATTTCGGTTTGCAGGAAGATCTCTTCGAGATCGTCGCGGCCGATGTCGAGCACCTGGTTGAAATCCTTCAGGACTGCGTCCAGATCTTCATGCGAGAACCCCAGCCGCGTGATCGGCAATTCATCCCGGGTCTGGTGCGGATGGGGTGCGGCGCTGTGCTGGGCATGCGGGTAGCGGCGTCCGGTGGCGTTGTTGTAGAACAGGGCGGCCGCCAGCAGCAGCGCCGAGTTGAGCAGCACCGGCGAAAGCACGAAGGCATAGCCCATGTCATGCACCACCGGCCCGCCCAGCACCGCCGTCAAGGCCACCGCCCCGCTGGGCGGGTGAATGCAGCGCAGCAGGAACATGCCACCAATGGCCAGCGCGATGGCCAGCGCTGCCGCCAGGGCCGGCTCCTGCACCAGCTTCGCGCAGCTCACCCCGATGAGCGCCGCGCAGAGGTTGCCGCCCAGAATGGACCAGGGCTGGGCCAGCGGACTGGACGGCACCGCAAACAGCAACACGGCGGACGCCCCCATGGGGGCGATCAACCAGATGGTGCGAGCCTCATGCGGCAGCAGCGCATAGCTGGTCAGGCCGACCAGCAGGATGCCGAACAGACTGCCGGCGCAAGCGCGCATGCGCTCGAAGCGATCGACATTGGTCTTGGCAGGAATAAAACTTTTCAACCACAGCAAGATAGAATCGGGCATATCCCTTCCGTGACGACGGGTCTTCAACAAGGCACGCGGCGTGACAGCGCCCGCGCCAAAGCCACAATTACATCACAAGATGATATATATGTCCCGTTTGCCCCTCTCCCTTTTACTTCACAGCGAAGGTGCTTGCCGATGAATGCCGCACCCCGCCTGCAAAAAGACGATTTCGAAGCCCTGTCGGAATTTCGCTACCAGCTGCGCCGTTTCCTGCGCTTTTCGGAAGATGCCGCCCAGAGCGAAGGCCTGACGCCCCTGCAATACCTGCTCATGCTGCACATCAAGGGCTATCCCGGCCGCGAGTGGGCCAGCATCAGCGAGCTGGCCGAGCGCCTGCAAGCCCAGCACCACGGCGTCGTGGCCCTGGTCACGCGCTGCGTGAAAGCCGGCCTGGTCACGCGCACCCC
>NZ_DBIC01000134.1:15281-16956 GCF_002296545.1 Herbaspirillum sp. UBA812
GCACCCCGGACGACCGCGACAAGCGCCTGGTCCAGGTGCGCCTGACCGAACTGGGCGAGCAATACCTGCATCGCCTGGCGCAATTGCATCGCAATGAGCTGCACTCGCTGTCTGGCGTATTCCAGGTATCGCACATCTCGGCCTTCAACGACCGCGACTGAACGCGGCCACCCATCTTGCAGCAACGGTCTTGTGGATGTCCGCAAGACCCGCCGCGGCCCGCTGCTGTTATGCTTGCGACAACTTCTCTCCAGCCTTTCCCATGACCCGCAAAACCGATCCTGCCGCAGCACCCGCCCGCGCCATCACCAAGGAAGACGTGGCGCGTGCTGCCGGGGTATCGCACATCACGGTCTCGCGGGTCATCAATACGCCCGAAAAGGTGTCCCCCGCCACGCGCGAACGGGTCGAATCCTTCATCAGCAGCATGGGCTATATCCCCAACATGCTGGCCGGCGGCCTGGCCTCACGGCGCACACGCATTGTGGCGGCCATCGTGCCGACCATCAGCCATTCGATCTTTGCCGAGACCGTGCGCGGACTGTCCGAGCAACTGAGCCTGCAGGGCTACCAGTTGCTGCTGGGGCAAACCAATTATTCGGAAGACGCGGAAACCGGCCTGGTGGAAGCCTTCATCGGCCGCCGGGTGGATGGCCTGGTGCTGACCGGCGTGCAGCATTCGGCGCGCACGCGCCAGCGCCTCAAGGCGGCCGGCATTCCGGTAGTGGAAACCTGGGACATGAGCCCGCAACCCATCGACATGCTGGTCGGCTTCGACAACCATGCCGCCGGGCGGGCCATGGGAGATTATCTGGTGCGCAAGGGCTATCGCCGCATGGCCTTTGTGGGCGGGGATGATCCGCGCGGCCTGGCGCGCTTTGCAGGGATGCGGGATGCGCTGGTGGCGCAGGGTGCGCCGGAACCCGTGCATCAGGTGGTCGCGATGGGCAGCTTCCTGCAGGCCGGACGCGAGACCATCTGCCGCCTGCTGGCGCTGCAGCCAGGCATCGAGGCCGCCTTCTTCAGCAATGACGTCATGGCCGCCGGCGCCGCCCTGGAATGCGCACGGCGCGGCATCGCGGTGCCAAAGCGCATCGCCCTGGCCGGATTCGCCAATCTGGAGATCGCCACGGAAGTCCTGCCCGCCCTCACCACGGTGCAGATCAGCGCACACCAGATCGGCGTCACGGCAGCGGAGATGCTGCTCACCCGCTTCGACGGCCAGCCGGTCGCGCAAGCGGTGTGCGATCTGGGCTATTCCATCCTGGAACGCGACAGCGCCTGATCAGGGCTCTTCCAGCTCATCCCCGGCCAGCTCGACCCGATTGCGCCCCAGCCGCTTGGCGCGGTAGAGCGCGATGTCGGCGCGCTTGGTCAGCTTGTCCAGCGCCTCGCCTCCGGCCAGCGTCGCCACACCGAAACTGGCCGTCACGTTGATACGGCGATCCCCTTCGGTCTCGAACACGCGCTCTTCCAGCGCCGCCCGCAGCTTGTCAGCCACGGCGGCGGCCTGCGCCAGATCGGATTCGGGCAGCAGGATGATGAATTCTTCGCCGCCATAGCGCGCCAGCACATCCACCTTGCGCAGCAGCTGCGCCACACACTGGCTCACGCCGATCAGGATGGCGTCGCCGGCCTGGTGACCGTAGCTGTCGTTGATGCGCTTGAAATGATC
>NZ_DBIC01000134.1:17242-17985 GCF_002296545.1 Herbaspirillum sp. UBA812
GTCGTTGATGCGCTTGAAATGATCGATGTCGAACAGCACCACCGACACCGCCCGCCGATAGCGTTGCGCCACACCCAGCTGCTGATCGGCATGGGTGTAGAAGGCGCGGCGGTTCAATACGCCGGTCAGGAAATCGGTATTGGATGAGGTCTGCAATTGCGTGATCAGCGCCTCGCGTTCCTTGGCCAGACTGTTGCGCTCGCGCATGCGCTGCTTGAGCACGCGCAGCGCACGCATCATCGCGCCGATCTCATCCTGATGGCGCGCCTCGGGGATTTCCTGCTCCAGCTTGCCGTCCACCAGACCCGACACCAGATCGGTGGCCTGCACCAGCGGACGCACCACACGCCGCCCGATCAGTACCACCAGCATCTGGAAGAACAGGCAAGCCACCAGCGTCAGGCTCACCACCAGAATCAACAGGTTGCGGGCCCGCGTATTGTGGCGCTCCGCCTGCTCCAGCAGATCATCGAGCAGCAGATCGCGCAGGTCCGTGATGGAGGCCATCGAGGGCACATAGAACTTGAAGAGATCGGTAGGCGTGACCCCGAAGTCACCGGACTTCAGCCCTATCTGCAGCAGGAAATCGAGGAACTGGAAGCCACTGTCGAAATATTCCTTCTCCACCCGCTCCAGGGCCGCGGCAAATTCCGGCGCGCGACTGTAACTGCCCAACTGGCCGGCGATGAAGTTGCGCAGCAACTCGATGCGGCCATAGAGGCGTCCGATTTCGATGACTTCCG
>NZ_DBIC01000134.1:18274-19041 GCF_002296545.1 Herbaspirillum sp. UBA812
GGCGTCCGATTTCGATGACTTCATCCTGGGTCAGCTGACGATGCGCAATCAGTGGGGCGACGAAACGCGACCCGACCTGCCCGGCGTACTCGCGCAGGCTGGCGACTGCGCGCACGGCCGAGAGGCCATCACGCAGCAAGGGATCGGCGCGGTCAGCCTCATTGCTCAGATCACTCACCACGCGCACCATCAACGGCATCAGATCGACCATGCTGCTGACGGCCGAGACCACCAGCACGTCGCTGCGATCCTGCGGCGCCAGGCGCGCCACCCGATCAACATTGGCGCGCGCCGGACCCAGGCCTTGCTGGACCAGCCGCACCTTGTCCATGGCCCACGACTGCCGCAGCCTGGCATCTGCCTCCAGCGCAGCGCGCAATTGGCTCAGGGCCGCATCGCTCTGGGCGCGGGCAGTGGCCAGCCTGGCCTGCAGCTCCGGCGGCAGCGAGGCACCGGCCCCCATGACGGCGTTGGCCGGACCACGTTCGGCGGAAATCTTTTCCATCGCCAGCAGCGCCAGGCGCAGCTTGCGCAAGGCCGGCACGCTGTTGGCACCGCTGCGGTAGGTGTTCCACTCCGTCCAGACCAGGGCCACCGCAAACGCCAGGAACAGCGCCAGCAAGGCGACCGAGATCAGCCGGAACAGACGATTCAGGGACATGATGAGCCCGCCATGGAAAGCAAACGCAGATGCATGAGACGAATATATCAAGCCGCAGCCAAGGGTGGCGCGGCGACTTCGCGAGCGGGAAGAAATTTGTCCGGAC
>NZ_DBIC01000400.1:0-136 GCF_002296545.1 Herbaspirillum sp. UBA812
CCGGTAGCGCGCCAGTCCGCCATCGGCACCCAGCCACGAAGCCTGGGTGCAGTAGCCGTGCCAGGCGCGCCGGCTGCCGTCGGCCTGAAGCAGACGCAGGGTCAGTTCAGTACCGATGAACTGCTTGAGATCGAGA
>NZ_DBIC01000400.1:455-15920 GCF_002296545.1 Herbaspirillum sp. UBA812
GAAACCGAAAGGGCATCGATGTCGAACTGGAAGTTGTCATTGACACTTTCCTGGCCGTGGAAGCGCTCCACGACCAGGGATTCGGGCAATCCAGCTTCCTGGGCGCTGGCGAGCGTGATCAGGCGCGCGTGTTGCGACAGGCCAGGGCCGAAGAGTTGGTTGATGACGCTGGAAAGTGAATCGGGAAAAGGCAGATTCATCTGTGTGGCCTTCCAAGACTATCAGGGGAGAGATCGCGTTCAGGGCAGGGTGATGGTCAGGTTAGCGGTACGCGGTGCCAGCTTGACGATATCGGAATAGCCGGCTAGTCCGTTCTCCGTGCCGCTGGTCAGCATCCAGTTCAAGCCGAGGTAGGCGAACAGGGCGATGAAGGCAAACAGCGAAGCCACCACCCACAGCGGCACGTCATTGCGCAGCTTGTTGACGATGGCGTCAGGCCGCGCCCAATGTGGCGCGAAGCCGGCGCTCTTGCCCTTGAGATGGGCGATTTCGTCCCCCAGCCGTGCAGTCAGATAATTCAGTTTCTCCGGACCTTCCAGCGCGTACTTGCCCTGGAAACCCAGCAACAGGCACATGTGAAACACTTCCAGCGCCTGGATGTGCGCATTGCCGCGGACCCGCAGGTCTTCCAGCTGCTTGAAGAAATTTTCACCTGCCAGTTGATCGCCGAACATGGTCAGCTGCAGCGGACGGCGCTCCCAGGCGTCGCGGATGCCGAAGCCGGAGCGCAGGATGATTTCATCGACCGAGGCGCAGAACGCGTATTTGGCGGCGTAGACATCTTCCGGGGAGACGTCGAGTTTCTTCGCATTGCGTTCCACATCGCCCAGGAATTTCTGCATCTTCACCGAGAAGGAAGCTTCATCCACCGGTGCGCTGCCATTCTTGAGCATGAAGAGCGCGTAGAAACCGTCATACATCAGATCCAGCAGCGAACGCGCATTGACCGGCGCGGCGGCCATCTGGGCCGGGGGGAGATGGTCCTGATCGAGCAGGGAAGGGGCCGAAGTCATGTTCATTGCGTCACCGCCAGGAGTTCGAGTTTGAGGTCACGGATACCGGAAGGTACATAAATGCAGATCGATTGCGCCTGCAGCATGCGCTCATACATGGCACCCTTGCTTTCCAATGTGAAGTAATAGGTATCGGGGCGCACGGGCAGGGCAGCCGGCACTTGCGGCGAGTGCACCAGCTTCACGCCGGGCAGTGCGGCCAGCACGAATTTCTCCACATCCTCGGGCGCGCCGATCTTGAAGCGCAGCGGTACCACATCCACCAGCTCGATGGCCGGCAGGTCGGCGTTGACGGCCAGGTAGAAACTGGTCTTCTCGTCGATCTTGCCCGAGTCCAGCATGCCCATGTGATACGACGGCTTGCTCTCGTGCAGGGCGATGGCGAAATAGCGTGACGAGATGACGGTATCGAGCAGCTCGCGGATGATGCCATCGAGCCGCGCAAACGGCGGACCAGGATCACGATGGTCATACGGCGGCAGGTCCGCCAGCGCCAGGCTGCGCGAGAAGGTCATCAGCGAGCCGGCCAGCCCGAGCAATTGTTCATACAGGCGCTCGGGATGCAGCAGGGGATTGTTCAGATAGTGCGAGAGGCTGGCGTAAGCGGTGCTGGCCGTATGCAGCAGCCAGAAGGAGGTGATGTCACCCGATCGGAACTCCACCACGCTCTTGCTGGGTTCGCGATGATGTCCGTAGAGCGCGCTGACCTTGGCCTGCAACGCATCCAGCAGGCGGCGCAGGCGCAGGAACAGCAAGGGCGCCGCATGCACCGACAGGCTGGGGGCGACGAAATCGGGATCCAGTTCGAATCCTGATGAGCTTGCGCGGCGCAAGCGCACGATCGGAATGCATACCAGGGAGTCGCGCGGTTCGTTCTCGGAGACCAGCCGCACAGCCTTCTTCAAATAGCTCATCTCCGCCTTGGCAGCATCGGTGAAAAGATCCGGCGTCTCGATGTTGTCTTGAATGTAGCGACTGGACTGATGATTGCCGGTACCCGAGGCGAAATTGCTGCCGAAGCTCTTCAGTGCCGGCAGGGCGGCATAGAAGGTGACGGATTGTTGGGATAGCGGAATTTCGGTCAGTTCGATGGGATCGGGCAGATCGTCGCCATCCGGTGCCTTGTAGATCTCCCCGTCCTGGAAGATGGCCGACAGTTCGAGGATGCGCAGCGTATTGTTGTTCAGGGCATCGCGGTCCACCTGCAGGGAGGAGATGCCCCAGCAGTAGGGATTGAGCGCCAGCGCGGTCTGGTGCAGGCGTGTTTCGTGATAATGATCCTGGCGCTGGAAATGCTGTGGCCGGAGGAAAAGACCTTCGCCCCAGAGGACTTTGTTGGAGTGATTCACTTGGATTGCCCCGTCGTGATGATTGTCATGTCGCGATGTCCTGCGAATTGTTGTTTGAATTTCAATGACACTGAACCGGTGCCAGCATCAGATTCTTTTCCAGCGGCTTGCCCTGCATATCGATGGCCACCGCCCCCGCACCCACTGTCAATGAGCAGGATTGCAGGCCGACGGTAATGCCATTCTTCTCCGCTTCATCGGCCTTGAAGACGACACGCCAGCGCTGCGGTGCCGGATTGACGAACAGCGCCACGACACCGATGTAGCCGGCTTCATAACTGACCTTTTCGGAAATTTCATAGCGCTGGCCCGGTACCAGCGTGACTTCCTTGACCTCCAGCAGGTCAGCTCCCAAGGCTTCCTTTTCTTTTTGCGCACTCAGGAACGTGTCATATGACGCCTGTTGGAAACTAATGTTCTGCTTGAGCTTATAAATTTTTACCACCAGGGCCAGCGGCCGCTGCTGTGGATCGACATTGAGCGCCTTGGACGCATGCAGCTTGATCGGCACGGTACGCGGCTGCTTCTGGGCGTCGGGGAGTTCCGGCGTGTCCGGCTTCTTCAGGCCGAGTGCCTCCAGCGTGGACTTGGCGGCCTGTGCGACCCCGGAGGCCGCGCCGACGGCGGCGCAGCCGGATAGAGAAAAAATGACAACTCCAGTTGTCAGGTGATTAATCAATCGGTTTTTCAACGCTGCCCCGTGCGGTTTATTGGATTTCTGATGAGCGATTTCTCGCGAGCCGAAAAAATTTTAGGAAGTCTTTACAGATTGTGGAACTGCATTTTCCCTTGAAGGTCTATGCGATACATTTGGACGAGCTTAAGTTCAAATTACTTAAAACTATTAAGTCGGGCAACAACCTGATAGTCGTGATTAGAACGTGGTGTAGTGAAAAAGTGCGGTTTCCAGAAGCATCAATTTCGCCAGAAAACTGCCGTCGCATCTCATTTGCAGTCTAAAAATCAGGAATCTCCGGAATTTTTCGGTGCCGACTAATTTGCTTGCGCGATGTCGTGCAAGGCTTTCTTAATGTCAAAAATATAAGGAGTGGTTTCCAATGCGTGCGAGCAAATTCAAGACAGGTCTGATCATTCCGGCGTTGCTGGCGGTGATGTTGGCGGGTTGTGCCAATACCCAGGGCAAGCCCAATCCGGAAGATGAGGCCAAGAACACGCTGGAAAGCGGAGTGGCCCAGGCCAATACCGCGCAGGCGGAAGGCAAGACCGACGAGGCCGTGTCGGTGCTGAAGGTAGTGGCAAGCCGCTTCCCTGCTGACAAGACGCCCTGGCTGCGTATCGCCCAGATCCGCTTCGATGCAGGTGATTACAGTGATGCGATCGTCAACGCCCAGGAAGCCCTCAAGCGTGATCCCGCCGACAAGGTCGCCAACAGCATCGTGACCGTCTCCGGTCTGCGTCTGGCCACCAAGTCCCTTGGGGATCTGCGCTCACAAAATGCATTGAATGGTTCGGTCAAGACCGAAGCACAGGACCTGACCAAGATCCTGCGTGAAAGCCTCGGCGAAAACACCTTGGTGCCCGCTCCGGCCAAGCCTGTTGCAGCGGCCCGTCCGCGCGGCAAGGCAGCCCGCAAGGCGGCTCCTGCACCGGCTGCAGATGCGGATGCCGGCAATGGCAGCAGTGGCGGCGGCAGCGGTCCCAATCCGTTTGGCAATCTGAAGTAAGGCGCGCCAGCGGGGGCAGCTTGTGCTGTCCCCGCTTTTCAAGCCGCCTCAGGCGAATGGGGCGTTCACTCAATACAGCAGCGGAGCAAACATGGCCAAAAGAGAAAGCATCCAGAAAAAACTGCAGAAAGTGCGTCCCCCGCGCGTGCAGATGACGTATGACGTCGAGATCGGTGACGCCATCGAGAAGAAGGAACTGGCCTTCGTCACCGGTGTGGTCGGTGATTTTGGCGGCAACTCGGAGGTGCCGCAGCCGCGCCTGAAGGATCGGAAGTTCATCAATATCGATCCCGACAATTTCGACGAAGTCATGAAGGGCATCGAGCCGCGCGCGGTTTATCGCGTCTCCAATGAGCTCTCCGACAAAGGCGGGGAATTCGCGGTAGAACTGAAGTTCCGCTCGATGGAAGACTTCCGTCCCGAGTCCGTGGTGCAGCAGGTCGAGCCGCTGCGCAAGCTGCTGGAAGCCCGCACCAAGCTGGCCGATCTGCGCAACAAGATCGCCGGCAACGACAAGCTGGAAGACATCCTCAGCGACGTGCTCAACAGCACCGAGAAGCTGGCCGAACTCAGCAAGCAAACCAACAAGTAAAAGAGATTCCCATGTCCGCTCAAGCCAATACCGAAGCTGCCGCAAGTGCTGCGCCTGCCGCTGCCGCCAGCACTCTTCTGGATGACATCGTCGAACAAAGCAAGGTCGCCAAGTCCTCTTCCGAGCATGACCGCGCCAAGGATCTGATTACCGAACTGGTCAGCCAGGTCATGGAAGGGACGGTGGTCGTCTCCGACAACCTGTCGGCGACCCTGGATGCCCGCATTGCCGAACTGGATCATCTGATCTCGAACCAGGTCAGCGCCATCATGCATGCCCCCGAATTCCAGAAGCTCGAAGGCAGCTGGACAGGCCTGAACTACCTGGTGCGCAACACCACCGTTGGCGAGAATCAGAAGATCAAGATCCTCAACGCCACCAAGAAGGAACTGGTCAAGGACTTCAACTCGGCCCTGGAATTCGACCAGAGCGCCATGTTCAAGAAGGTATATGAAGAAGAATTCGGTACCTTCGGTGGCGCGCCTTTCGGTGCCTTGCTGGGCGATTACGAAATCACGCGCCAGCCTGAAGATATGTACTTCATCGAGCAGATGTCGCGCATCGCCGCTGCGTCGCACGCTCCCTTCATCACCGCCGCATCGCCTGAGCTGTTCGGCCTGGAGAGCTATGCCGACCTGGGCAAGCCGCGTGACCTGTCCAAGGTCTTCGACACGGTCGAATACGCCAAGTGGAAGTCCTTCCGCGAATCCGAGGATTCGCGCTATGTCGGCCTGACCCTGCCGCGCTTCCTCGGCCGTCTGCCGTTCAATCCCAAGGATGGCACCACCGTTGAAGGCTTCAACTTCGTCGAGGATGTGGATGGTACCGACCATTCCAAATACCTGTGGTGCAACGCCGCCTATGCCTTCGGCAGCAAGCTGACCAAGGCCTTCGAGGACTTCGGCTGGTGCGCGGCCATTCGCGGCGTGGAAGGTGGTGGCCTGGTCGAGGACCTGCCCACCCACACCTTCAAGACGGATGAAGGCGAAGTCGCCCTCAAGTGCCCCACCGAGATCGCCATCACCGACCGTCGCGAGAAAGAACTGTCGGATCTGGGCTTCATCTCGCTGGTCCACTGCAAGAACACGGATTACGCCGCCTTCTTCGGTGCCCAGTCCGCTCAGAAGCCCAAGAAGTACAACACGGATGCGGCCAATGCCAATGCGGTCCTGTCCTCGCAGTTGCAATACATCTTTGCCGTCTCGCGCATCGCTCACTACATGAAGTCGATGATGCGGGACAAGATCGGCAGCTTTGCTGCCGCTTCAAACGTCGAAGACTTCCTCAATCGCTGGATCGCGCAATACGTGCTGCTGGATGACAACGCCACGCAGGAAGCAAAAGCGCAATTCCCGCTGCGCGAAGCTTCGGTACAGGTGTCGGAAGTGCCGGGACGGCCAGGCGTTTATCGCGCCGTGTCGTTCTTGCGTCCGCATTTTCAGTTGGATGAACTGTCCGTGTCGCTCCGGCTGGTTGCGGAGCTGCCGCAGGCAGGTAAATCTTAACTATTTTTCCTCCCTCATGTTTACAGGATAAGTTATGGCAATTGACGTCTATCTGCAAATCGACGGCATCAAGGGTGAATCCACTGATGACCTGCACAAGGATTGGATCGAGTGCAAGACCGTTGACTGGGAAGTCCTGCAGCCGAAATCGGCAACCGCATCGACCGGTGGTGGCCACACCGCCGAGCGCTGCGAGCACAAGGACATCGTGTTCACCAAGGTCGCTGACCTGGCTTCGCCGCTGCTGCTGCAAAACTCTTCGTCGGGCAAGACCATCCCGAAGGCCAAGTTCGAATTCATGCGCGCCGATGGCAAGGGCGAGCGCGTCCGTTATTTCGAAATCGAACTGACCAACGTCATGATCAGCAGCGTCGCTCCGTCCATCGAGTCGGGCGAGATCCTGAATGAAGTGGTCGGCCTGAAGTACTCCACCGTCAAGTGGAAGTACACCCAGCAGAAGAAGGATGGCGGGACCGCCGGCAATACCTCGGGCGGTTGGGATCTGTCGACCAACAAGGTCATCTGAGGCTACCTTGCACTGAACGGATGAGCTGTCGGCAAAAGAACAGCCATTCATGAAGCGTATGACGTCCGCCGGTCCTCCGGCGGACTTCCGTTTTCAACACCGCGTGATTCACTATCAAGATCGTTGATTGGTCGGCCAGGCCAGTCGATTCACCCACCCGATAATTCGATCACCAGACGGGGGAAAGCATATGAAAGGCTTCGCGCCCAGCCTGTTTGACAAGCTGATGAATGATGGACCGCGTTCCTCCTTCAGCCCTGTCGTCAGCCGCCTGTCGTTAGAAGAACTCAAGGATGCCGTCGCGCGCGATCTGGAAGCGATGCTCAACACGCGCTCCGTCGTACCCGAGGAATTGCTGCAGCAATATCCCGAATGCAGCACCTCCATCATCGCCTATGGTCTCAATGATTTCGCCGGGATGAGCCTGGCCAGCCTGGATGACCGCACTGCCATCTGCCATTCCTTGGAAGAAGCCATCTCCCGGCATGAGCCGCGATTGCGCAACGTCAAGGCCACGCTGGAGATCCAGGAAGGTTCGATCAACCGCCTCAATTTCGCCATCAGTGCTTTGCTCGTGGTCAATGCGGCGCGCGAGACCGTCAATTTTGACGCCGTCCTGCAGCCGTCCACCCTGCAATATTCGATCAGCAAGTCGCGAACCACGCGCATAGGAGTCTAAGTGCAAGAGCTGCTTCCCTATTACGAGCGTGAGCTGAGCTTCCTGCGGCGCTATTCCCGCGAGTTCTCCGAGCGCTATCCCAAGATCGCAGGCAGCCTGTTGATGGCCGGCGAGATCTGCGAGGATCCACATATCGAGCGCATGATCCAGTCCTATGCGCTGCTCAACGCGCGGGTCTCCAAGCGGCTTGATGACGACTACCCCGAATTCACCGAGGCCTTGTTCGAGGTCCTCTATCCGCATTACCTGCGACCTTTCCCCTCCTGCTCGATCGCGCGCATGGACTCTGCAGCCTCGGCTGCGCAGCTGACCAACGCCACCGTCATCCCGCGCGGGACGGCGCTATCCACGCGGCCGGTGAAGGGCGTGATCTGCCGGTTCCAGAGCGCTTACGATGTGCCGGTCGCGCCCATCCGGTTAGCGCAAGCGGTCTTTTCTCCCATCATCGATGCGCCCGAGGCAGTGGTACTGCCGACTTCGGTGACATCCTCCCTGTCCATCACCATCGAGACCACCACCGAGCAGGTGACCTTGTCCAAGCTGGGCCTGGCCTCGCTGCGCGTCTTCATCGATGGCGAGGCCTCGTTCTGCGCCGCCCTGCGTGACAGCCTCTTCATGCGCAGCACGGCTGCCTGGGTCGAGCTGCCGCGCAGCGGCCGCTGGACCGGGCTGCGCAAGGTCCCGCTGGCCGAGGTGGGGTTCGCTGAAGAGGACGCGCTGATCGACTTCCCGTCGCAATCGCATCCGGCTTATCGCTTGCTGACCGAGTATTTTGCCTTCCCCGAGAAATTCAATTTCTTCGACATCGATCTGTCGGCCATTCTCGCCGTCCTGCCGGCCGGGACCAAAAGCTTCACCTTGCACCTGGGCCTGTCCGGCTTGCGCGCCGATTCGCACATCGCCCGCCAGCTTGGCGGCGTCAGCGCGGCCAATCTGCTGCTGGGCTGCACACCGGTCATCAACCTGTTCAGCCAGCGGGGCGATCCGATCCGCCTGACGCATGCGGGTGCCTCGTATCCGGTCCTGCCCGACGGGCGTCGCGCCTTCGGTTACGAGGTCTACTCGATTGATTCGGTCCAGCTGGTGCGCCAGACGCCGCAAGGCGAATCGATCACGCGTTTCCGCCCCTTCTATTCCCTGCGCCACGGCCAGGCTCCCGAGAGTGATGGTCACTACTGGGCCATGCGCCGTGACGAATTGGTCGCCCTGAAGAGCCCCGGATATGAAACGGAGATCTCGATCGTCGATATCGATTTCGATCCGGCCAAGGTCGAGACCGATACCCTGAGCATCGAGCTGACCTGCACCAACCGCGACCTGCCTGCCTTGCTGACCTACGGCCTGCCGGGCGGAGACTTGAGTCTGGAAGGTGGCGGCGTGATCCGCACCGCCGCCTTGTTGCGCAAACCGACATTGCCTTCGCGCTTCGAGCGTGGGCGCGGCGCGCAATGGCGTCTTATCTCGCATCTCTCGCTGAATCACCTCTCGCTCATGCGGGGTGGGCTGGAAGCCTTCCAGGAGATGCTCACGCTTTACGACCAATCCAATTCACCCATTTCGCAACGTCAGATCAGTGCCATCGCCGCCATCGATCACAAAGCCACCACCGCATGGTTGCCGGGCAATCCGTTCGCCAGCCTGGTGCGCGGCATCGAGGTCAAGCTGACTGTGGATGAAGAAGGTTTCGTCGGCAGCGGCTTGCACGCCTTTGCCGGCGTGATCGATCGCTTCATGGGTTTGTACGTCCACGCCAACAGCTTTTCGCAGTTGACCGTGATATCCAAAAGAACCGGGGAGGAACTGCTCAAATGCAGGCCACGCAGCGGAGATTTGAGCCTAGCGTGATCGAGCGGCTGTTCGCCGCTCCTCACCGCTTCCAGTTTTTCCAGGCCGTGCGCATGATCGAACTCTGGTTCAAGCGCAACGGGGTGCCGCATGAACGTGCGGTCAGTGATTTCCTGCGCTTTGCCAATCGCACCGTACTCGGTTTTCCTGCCAGCGAAATCGAGGGAATTGAGACCTATCCGCCGCGCGAAGACGAGACTGTCTCCGTCGCTGACATGGCAGAGGCACTGCGCAGCGGGCAGATGAAGTATGTGCGGCTGACGCCGACCTTCATGGGCTTCCTGGGCGGCAGCGGTTCGCTTCCTGCGCATTACACCGAGCGCATCGCCCGTCACCAGATCGAGCAGCGAGATGAAGGTCCGCGTGCTTTCCTGGATGCCTTTTCCACGCGTTCGCTCGCCCTGTTCTATCAGGCGTGGAGCAAGTACCGGCTGGCCTTTCAATACGAAGACGGCCGCCGCGATACCTTCCTGCCGTTGCTGTTGTCCTTGTCCGGGCTCGGTTTCCGTTCATTGCGCGAGCGCCTGCAGGATATCGAGGGCAACGGTGTCCGCGACGAATCCCTGGCGCACTTCGCGGGGGCCTTCCGCCACCGTCCCGCCTCGGCACCCTACATGCAGAAGGTATTGGGCGAGTATTTCTCGGTGCCGTTGCAGATCGAGCAGTTCGTCGGCTACTGGTACAAGGTGCCGCGCGAACACCAGACCATGCTGGGTTCGACCAATTCGGCCCTCGGCACGGCCATGGCCGGCGAGCGGGTCTGGCAGCGCGACCTGCGCATGCGTCTGCGTATCGGCCCGCTGGCGATGAAGGATTTCGAGCAGTTCCTGCCAGGGAAGAAGGCCTCCCTGGCCTTGGCGCGCATGTTGGGCATGTTCACCGGATCGACACTCGAATATGAAGTGCAGCTGGTGCTGCGTGCGCAGGATGTCCGCGGGATGGCGCTTGCGGGCACAAATGAAGGAGGACGCCTGGGTTGGGACACCTTCATCGCCACCGCGCCCGAAACAAGGGACCGTGCCGATATCCGCTACGAAATTGCCGTTCAGTGATGTGAAAGAAAACCACAAAAACCAAGATGGCCGCCAAGGCTGTCGCCATTCAAAGCAGGAAGGAAACGCAGCATGGGCATCAACCTGAAATCCCTGATCAGCAAACTCAACGAGTCCGCGCGCCTGGCCACGGAACGCGCAGCCACGCTGTGCATGTCGCGCGGCCAGTATGAAGTGGACCTGGAACACCTGTTCCTGGCCCTGCTGGAGCAGCCGCAGTCCGATTTTTGCCTGATCGCGCGACGTAGCGGCATCAGTCTCGACAGTCTGCAGGCTGATCTCGAACGCGAAATCGGCACCTTCAAGAACGGCAATACCCGGACCCCGGTGCTGTCTCCTCACCTGCAGACCTTGTTCGAACATGGCTGGCTGATCGCTTCGCTGGACAGCGGCAATCCCGCCATCCGCAGCGGCCACCTGCTCCTGGCGCTGCTGACCCAGAGCGAGCTGTCGCAATTGGCCTATCGCGGTTCCAAGCTGTTTGCCAAATTCAAGGTCGACGAACTGAAGCATGACCTGCACAAACTCACCGAAGGTTCGGTGGAAGCGCCCGCGATGGCAGATGCCGGCGGCAAGCCGGGTGAAGAGGACAGCGCAGGCGGCGATCCCGTGGGCGAACTGCAGCAGCGCGCTGCCAGCAAGACCCCGGCGCTGGACCAGTACACCACCCAGCTGACCCAGCGCGCCCGTGACGGCAAGATCGACCCGGTCATCGGACGCGATGCCGAGATCCGCCAGGCGGTCGACATCCTGCTGCGCCGCCGCCAGAACAATCCCATCCTGACCGGTGAGGCCGGCGTGGGCAAGACCGCCGTGGTGGAGGGCCTGGCCCTGCGCATCGCCCAGGGCGATGTACCGCAGCCCTTGCAGGGCGTGGAGATCCATACGCTGGACATGGGCCTGCTGCAGGCCGGTGCCAGCGTCAAGGGCGAGTTCGAGAATCGCCTCAAGAACGTGATCGACGAGGTCAAGAAGAGTCCGCATCCCATCATTCTCTTCATCGACGAGGCGCACACCATGATCGGTGCCGGTGGCCAGGCCGGACAGAACGACGCCGCCAACCTCCTCAAGCCGGCCCTGGCACGTGGCGAGTTGCGCACCATCGCCGCCACGACCTGGAGCGAATACAAGAAGTATTTTGAGAAGGATGCCGCGTTGGCCCGCCGCTTCCAGGTCATCAAGGTCGAGGAGCCGACCGAGGAAGTGGCATGCGCCATGCTGCGGGCAATGGCCCCGCTCATGGAAAAGCACTTTGGCGTGCGCGTGTATGACGAAGCGATCACCGAAGCCGTGCGCCTGTCGCATCGCTACATCAGCGGCCGCCAGCTGCCGGACAAGGCCATCAGCGTGCTCGATACTGCCTGCGCCAAGGTGGCGCTGGGACAGAATGCCACGCCGGCGCTGCTGGAGGGCGTCATGCGGCGCATCGAGCGTCTGGATGCCGAAATCGGCGCACTGCAGCGCGAGAGCGCCAGCGGCTCCGAGCATCAGGCACGATTGGCCGAATTGCAGGCGCAACACGCCGCTGCCCTGGCTGAACAGGCCGATCTGCAGACCCGCTGGGAGCAGGAGCGTGGCTTGAATGAGCGCATCCAGCAGGCGCGTGCCGCCCTGGAAGACGCCAACAAGGAAGGTAGCAACACAGGTGATGCCGATGCTGCGCGCGCCGAACTGAAGCAGTTGCTGGACGAGTTGAAGCAGCATCAGGGCGAGACCCCCATGGTGCCGGTCCAGGTGGATGGCCATGTGGTGGCCGAGATTGTGGCCGGCTGGACCGGCATCCCGCTGGGCAAGATGGTCAAGGACGAGATCAAGACCGTGCTGGGCCTGGACGCCTTGCTGCGCGAGCGCGTGCTCGGGCAGCCGCAGGCGACCTCTGCTGTCGCGCAACGCGTACGTACCTCGCGCGCCAATCTGGATGATCCGGGCAAGCCCAAGGGCGTGTTCCTGTTCGTCGGACCGTCCGGCGTCGGCAAGACCGAGACTGCGCTGGCACTGGCCGACGTGCTGTATGGCGGTGAGCGCAAGCTGATCACCATCAACATGAGCGAATACCAGGAGGCCCATACCGTCTCCGGCCTCAAGGGCTCGCCGCCGGGTTATGTCGGCTATGGCGAGGGCGGCGTACTGACGGAGGCGGTGCGGCGCAATCCGTATAGCGTGGTGCTGCTCGACGAGGTGGAGAAGGCGCACCCGGATGTGCTGGAATTGTTCTTCCAGGTTTTCGACAAGGGTGTGATGGACGATGGCGAAGGCCGCGAGATCGACTTCAAGAACACCATCATCATCCTCACCAGCAATGTCGCTTCCTCGCAGATGATGCAGGCGTGCCTGAACAAGACTGCGGAAGAGTTGCCCACCCCGGATGAGCTCGATGCGCTGATCCGGCCCCAGCTGGTCAAGGCCTTCAAGCCGGCTTTCCTGGGGCGTCTCAAGGTCATCCCGTATTACCCGATTGCCGATGAGGTGCTGGTCGAGATCATTCATCTCAAGCTGGCGCGCATCGCCAAGCGGATCGCCGGCAACCACAAGGCCGAGTTCAGCTACGACAAGGCGCTGGTCGAAGCCGTGCTCGCGCGCTGCACCGAGGTTGATTCCGGCGCGCGCAATGTGGACAACATCCTCAACGGCAGCCTCTTGCCGGAGATCGCCGAAAGCGTATTGGCGCGCATGGCCGAAGGGCAGGGCATCAGCCGCATCAAGGTCTCGGCCAGCAAGAAGGGCGATTTCAAGTACACCATCCAGTAATCTTCACGAAGCGTTCAAGATCATGACGTGTTCCTCTCCACTCCTTCACCCGGCAGCGCCCGCTGCTGAGCTTGTCCGATCAACGGCGGGGCAATCATGATTGCCTCGGCCATCGCCGCCCTGGCGGGGGCGTGGAATCAATCCACGCGGGTGATGCGGCTGTACATGGCCGCAGGAGCGGAGCTGGGCGCTGAGACGCTGATGGCCGAGAAATTGCAGGCCGTCGAGCAGATCAGTGCGTTCCAGGAGGAGCGCGGTGCGATGGACGGCAAGGTGGACATCGCCGGTTATCGCCTGCAGCTCTCCTGCCTCAGCCTGAACGCCGGCATTTCCCTGCGCAAGCTGCTGGGGCAGCCGGTGCTGGTTGAGCTGGATACCGATGGTGCGCCGCGCGCCTTCCATGGCCACGTCACCGACTGCCGGATGGAAGGCGCGAATGGCGGCATGGCGCGTTACGTGCTGACCATCGAGCCGTGGCTGGCCTTCCTGCGGCATCGGCGCGACAGTGCAGTATTCCAGGACATGACGGTGCCGGACATCATCGAATCCGTCTTCCGTGACTACCAGGGACAAGGCAAGCTGCAGCCCGCCTGGCGACTGGACTTGCAGGATGCCTCGGTCTACCCCAGGCGCAGTCTGGCGACGCAGTACCAGGAGACCGATCTCGCTTTCGTCGAACGCCTGCTGGCCGAGGAAGGCCTGTTCTACTACATCGAGCACACCGGCGACCCGAGCAGCGCCAGCCTGGGAACGCACACTGTGGTCATCGCTGACCACAACGGCAGCTTCAAGCCCAATGCACGTGACCGGATCGCCTTCAGCCAGCCGGGAGCGGTGATGTCGCAGGACAGTATTGACCGCTGGCGCAGCGTGCGCCGCTGGCAGAGCAATGCGGTCGAGATCCTGACCTGGGACTACCGCCAGGCCGCAGTACGAGAGGCCAGCAGCATGAGCAGTACCGGTGGCGATGATGCCCACGGCAGCCAGGGCGAAACACCGGGCGGTCTGGTATTGACCCTGCGCGATGCGCCCGGCGTCTACGCCAACGAGAACCGTGCGCAGGCCGAACGCCAGGCGCGCAATCAGATGCAGGCCATCGAGGCGCGCAATGAAATCTTCACCGGCACGGGCACGGTGCGCAGTCTCAGGCCCGCGACCAGCTTTACCCTCACTGGTCACTACGACCATATCGGTGGCGCGGATGACGAGTTCGCGCTGCTGCGGGTGGTTCACCAGGCGCACAACAATCTGAACGCGGATCTCAAGGCGGAGGCGATGCGTCTGCTGGGCGAAGCCGCACTGGAGGAGGGCGCTGGTGCGAGCACTCTGCTCAATGCCGCCTTGCAGCCTGCGCGCGGCGATGCGCGGCCGGTTTACCGCAATCGTTTCGAGGCGATCCGCAACAAGATTCCGTATCGTCCCCTGCTGACGGATGCTGAGGGCAAGCGTCTGCATCCCAAGCCGGTGGCGAGCGGCCAGCAGACGGCGGTGGTGGTCGGCGCGCAGGGACAAGCGGTCCACACTGACCGCGATAACCGGATCCGTGTGCAATTCCATTGGCAGCGCGGCGAGCGCAGCCACAGCGGCTTGAGTTCTCCTGCACCGGAAGGTCACGTTGGCGCGCCAGCCAATGAACAATCTGGCACCTGGGTTCGGGTGCTGGCGGGTATTGCGCCGACGGCGGGCGCCAATTGGGGTGGCCAAGCGGTGCCGCGCGTGGGGCAGGAAGTCCTGATCGACTTCATCGAAGGCGACATCGACCGGCCGGTGGTCATCGGCACGCTGTACAACGGTCGCGGGCAGGACAATGCCCAGGGCAACCAGGCCGGGCAGGGTGCAGGTGCGGCCACCGGCAATGCACCGGCGTGGTTCCCTGGCGATACGGACGGGCACCAGCATGCGGCGGTGCTCTCCGGTATCAAGACACAGGCATTGGGTGCCAGCCAGAGCGGCGGTGGCGCGTACAACCAATTGGTGTTTGACGATACCCCCGGCCAGTCGCGTGCCTCGCTGCAACAGCATGCGGATGGCCATGACGGTGCCAGCGAACTGAATCTTGGTCTGCTGCGCCAGCAGACCGACAATCAGCGCCTGGCCGCCACCGGTCAGGGCTTCGAGCTGAAGACCCGCTACAGCGCGGCCGTTCGCGGCGGTCAGGGATTGTTGTTGTCTACGGAGAAGAGTTCGGGGGCGCAGCTGGATGTGCGGGGTGCGCTTTCGCAGCTGGCGGACAGCGTCGATAAGCAGAAGCAATTGGCGGAGACCGCCCAGAAGCACAATGCCAAATTCGAGGGCGAGACGGAAGCAGGCAAGTTGCCCGCGGTGGAATCGCTGGCGGAGTCGGTCGAGGTGCTCAAGGCGAGCGCCACGGCTTCATCGGGCAATGGCAGCGGTGGTGAGGGCAGCGAAGCAAGCACAACTGCCGCGACCGCCTTCAGCGCTCCGCAGTTGCAGCTCTCCAGTCCGGCCGG
>NZ_DBIC01000246.1:0-4122 GCF_002296545.1 Herbaspirillum sp. UBA812
GTCTGGAAGGCGATGCCGTCAATCACGCTGATGATGTCCACGATCTTGTGCGAGGAGGTGCTGATGGCGTGCATGGTTTCGACCACGCGGTTCACGGCGGCTCCGCCCTTGGTGGCCACGTCCGAGGCATTGTCGGCCAGGCGCTTGGCTTCGCGGGCATTGTCGGAGGTCTGCTTGACGGTGGCAGTCAGTTGCTCCATCGCCGAGGCAGTTTCCTGCAGCGAGCCGGCTTGCTGCTCGGTGCGGTGGGACAGATCCATGTTGCCGCGCTTGATTTCGTCGGAGGCCACGGCGATGGTGTCGGTACCATGGCGTACTTCACCGACGATGGCCACCAGGCTGTCATTCATGCCCTTGAGCGCAGCCATCAGCTGGCCCAGTTCATCCTTGCTGGTGACCTCGATGCGGCTGCCCAGATCACCCGACTGCACGCTCTGCGCCACGCTCACGGCCTGGGCCAGCGGACGGGAGATCGAGCGGGTCAGCAGCCACGCGATCAGGCCACCCAGAACCAGGGCTGCCATGCTGGCTCCCATCATGGTCCACTTGGCCATGGCGTAGGCGGCTTCGGCCTGTTCCACATTGGCTGCGGAATTCTTGCGCAGCAGCTTGTTGAATTGCTCCACGTGGGCAATCACGCGATTGAGGATGGGCATGCAATCCTTGACCAGCGAAGTGCGCGCCGCTTCGTTCTGTTGCGAGGTCGCAAGCTTGACGATGTTGACGGCCACCGGCAGGTATTGCGCCTCCAGCTTGCGCAGTTGCTCCAGCATGTCGCGCTCCTGCGGGGTGGTCGCCGGGTCCTGCATCAGGCGGGTCAGTTCGGCCATGCCGGATTCGATATCTTTCTGCGCGCTGCCGACCAGGTCGAGATCGCCTTTCTGTTCAGCGGCCCCATTGACCAGCGTCAGGTTGCGGGCCGCAATGGCGCGCAGGCCCACGGCGAATTGCACTTTGGAAAGTGCTTCAAGCTTGCCCTCATCGACGGAGGTCAGGAAGACGATGCGATCGTTCAGGCGCGACACTTGCTGCAGGCCGAAGGTGGCAACGGCCACCAGCAAGACCAGTACGGCGGCAAAGCCAAGGCCAAGACGATGGCCGATCTTCAGGTTCTTCATGACATCCTCCCCGATGGGTGCAATTGGTGTGGAAGCATTCTCGTTCAGCTGGAGTCCGCTTCCCATCGGGCTTTTCCTGAATTGCCTAGTTAAATGTCAGCGGAAAATCACCGGCAAATTGTCACTCCATTACGAAACAGAAAAAATCGATGATCACATCGGAAAAACCGATTACTTTTTGGCGTGATAAAGCGGCAACGGCTTGAGACAAAGCAACAAAAATGAAACCTGGGCCGGAAACAAAAAACGGCCTGCAGTAGCAGACCGTTGTTTGCGACATCAGATTGCGTTGCCGAAGCGGCAAGGCAGTCTCTGCTTCAGCGTGACTTGTAGGGATTGTCGTAGCCCAGGGTAGCCAGGATCTCGGTTTCCAGCGCTTCCATCTCGTTGGCTTCCTCATCGTCCTCGTGGTCATAGCCCTGCGCATGCAGCACGCCATGCACCACCAGGTGAGCGGTGTGTTCTTCCACGCTCTTCTTCTGCTCGGCGGCTTCCTTCTCCAGCACGTCGGTACAGAAAATGATGTCGGCTTCGGTGACTTCGCTGTCTTCATCTTCCGTATAAGCGAAGGTCAGCACGTTGGTGGCGTAGTCCTTGCCGCGATAGTCGCGGTTGAGGTCACGGCCTTCTTCGGAACCGACGAAACGCAGCGTCAGTTCGGCCGGCGCAAACAGGGCGGCCTGCACCCAGCGGCGCAGGAGAGGGCGGGTGATGCTGTCCTTGAGGCGGTCGTCGGCATATTGCACCGACAGCGTGAGTTTATGTTTTGGCATGGCGCGGCTTGGCGGATTTGGTCAGGAGATTGGTGGCAGTGCGGGCAGTGGCGCGCGCGGTATCGGGGCGCGGGTTGCCGGCGGCGTCATAGGCATCGACGATGCGCGCCACCAGCGGATGGCGGACCACGTCGGCACTGGTGAAGCGCGAGAAGGCGATGCCGCGTACGTCATGCAGCACCGACAGTGCATCGACCAGGCCGCTCTTCTGGCCGTGGTGCAAGTCGACCTGCGTGACGTCGCCGGTGATGACGGCCTTGCTGCCGAAACCGATGCGGGTCAGGAACATCTTCATCTGTTCCGGCGTGGTGTTCTGCGCTTCGTCCAGAATGATGAAGGCGTGATTGAGCGTGCGGCCGCGCATGTAGGCCAGCGGGGCGATCTCGATGGCCTGCTTCTCGAAGAGCTTCTGCGTGCGGTCGAAGCCCAGCAGGTCATACAGCGCGTCATACAGCGGACGCAGATACGGGTCGACCTTTTGCGCCAGATCGCCCGGCAGGAAGCCCAGGCGCTCGCCCGCTTCCACCGCCGGGCGCGTGAGCACGATACGCTGCACGGCGTCGCGTTCCAGTGCATCGACCGCGCAGGCCACGGCCAGGTAGGTCTTGCCGGTGCCGGCCGGGCCGACACCGAAGGTGATGTCGTGTTCCAGGATGGCATTCAGATACTGGCTCTGGTGCGGCGTGCGTCCGCGCAGGTCGTGCTTGCGGGTCTTCAGGATGGGGCTCTCGGGCAGCGGGTCCTGGCTGTCCTTGTCCTTGTCGTTGTCGGCAGCTGCAGCAGGCGCGGCCGCAGCGGCCTTGCCACGGCGCGCCGGCAGTGGCGGCAGGCCGGCTTCTTCATCGGCGGCGGCGTTGGCACGCTGCTCCACCAGGGCCAGCTGGATATCGTCCACAGCCACCGGACGGTCGGCCTTCTCGTAGAAGCGCTCCAGCACGTCCACGGCGCGCTGGGCATTGGTGCCGGTGACCACGAAACGGTCGCCACGACGGAAGATGGTCACGTCCAGCGCGGCGGAAATCTGGCGCAGGTTTTCATCGAGCGCACCGCACAGGTTGGCCAGGCGCTTGTTGTCCAGCGGCTGGGGCGTGAAGTGATGAGGCTGATTGGGGATTTTTTTCAATGCACGATTCCGGTTAAGGGGATTGAATCATCAATGACGGGTCACGATCTCGCCACGCAGCGAGAAGGGGAAGGCTTCGGTCACGCGGACTTCGATGATCTCGCCGATGAGGCGCTGGCCATTCGGGCCACCGTCGAAGTTGACCACGCGGTTGCTCTCGGTGCGGCCTTGCAGCTCATGCTCGCGGCGCTTGGAAACGCCTTCCACCAGCACCTTTTGCACCGTGCCGACCTGCGCGGCACTGATCTTTGCCGCGTTGTCGTTGAGCGCGGCCTGCAGGCGCTGCAGGCGGGCCAGCTTGACTTCCTGCGGGGTGTCATCGGCCAGGCTGGCGGCCGGCGTGCCGGGGCGCGGGCTGAAGATGAAGGAGAAACTGTTGTCGAAGCCCACATCGGCCACCAGCTTCATGAGTGCTTCGAAATCTTCCTCGGTCTCGCCGGGGAAGCCGACGATGAAGTCCGATTGCACCGTGATATCCGGACGCACCTTGCGCATGCGGCGGATCACCGACTTGTATTCCAGCGCGGTATAGCCGCGCTTCATCGCCGCCAGCGTGCGGTCCGAGCCGTGTTGCGCCGGCAGGTAGAGGTGATTGCAGAGCTTGGGCACCTTGGCATAGGTGTCGATCAGGCGCTGCGAGAATTCCTTGGGATGGCTGGTCACGAAGCGGATGCGCTCGATGCCCGGCAGCTCGGCGATGTATTCGATCAGCAGGGCGAAGTCGGCGATCTCGCCGTCTTCCATCACGCCGCGATAGGCGTTGACGTTCTGGCCCAGCAGCATGATTTCCTTCACGCCCTGGTCAGCCAGCCCGGCCACTTCGGTGAGCACATCCTCAAAGCGGCGCGAGACTTCCTCGCCGCGCGTATAGGGCACCACGCAGTAGCTGCAATACTTGCTGCAGCCTTCCATGATGGAGACATAGGCGGTCGCCCCTTCCACGCGGGCCGGCGGCAGGTGGTCGAACTTCTCGATCTCGGGGAAGCTGATGTCCACCTGCGGGCGGCCGCTGTAGCGCCGCTCGGAGATCATCTGCGGCAGGCGATGCAGGGTCTGCGGACCGAACACCATGTCCACGAAGGGTGCGCGCTTGATGATGGCGTCGCCT
>NZ_DBIC01000223.1:0-3952 GCF_002296545.1 Herbaspirillum sp. UBA812
CATCCCCAACGTGGCCGCCCGCTCGCTGCGCAACATTTCCACGCGCACGCTGGCCTGCGTGATGTTCAATGGCTCGTCCTACGACGAACGCTCCGAGCGCACCCAGGACACCCACTACCACAACGTGGTGCAGACCCTCACCCGCGCAGCCGATCGCGCCGGCTATACGCTCCTGCAACGCAATCTGATGCGCGAAGACGAAGCCTCGCTGGTCTATGTGCGCGACCTGTTCCTGGCCGGACGCATCGACGGCATGATTGCCATGGTCAATCGCGCCGGCAATCCGGTGGTGAGTGAATTGCATCGGCTGGGCTACCCCTGCGTGGTCTATGGCATGGCCGATCCGGCTTGTCACCACGTCGTGCAATCGGACCGGCAGGCCGGCCTGGCCGTGGTCGAACACCTCTATCGCACCGGCTGCCGCCGCATCGCCCTGGTGACCGGGCCGCAAAAGGATCACGAACAGGGAAAATCGCGCGAAGAAGGCGTGCCCACTTCCAGCGAAGCACGCTATTTCGGTTATCTCGATGGACTGGAAAAATGTGGTCTGACCCCGCGCCCGGAATGGTTGGTCACCGGTGACTGGTCTCTGGAAAGCGGCTATCGCGCGGCCGCCCAGCTCTGTCACCAGTCCGAGCGTCCGGACGCCATCTTCCTCGGCAATGACCGCATGGCGCTGGGCGCGCTCAAGGCGCTCTACGACCTTGGCGTGAAGGTGCCGCAAGAGATCAGCGTGGTGGGCTTCGACAACATGCGCTATGCCGACTTCAGCATCCCGTCCCTCACCAGCGTGGACGCGCCCATGCTGGAGATGTGCGAGTTTGCCGTGAAGCTGCTGCTGGAACGCATCGAGCTGCGCCAGGAGCAGCGCAACCAGTCCGGTGATGCGGCCGCCGCCCAGGCGGCCCTGGTGCAGAAGATGTTCTCGACGCACCTGGTGATCCGCGACAGTACCCGCCCGGTCATGTGAAACATCCTGCCCGTCAAGGCCGCGCATTCTGCCGCCTCACTCTCTTCCGGCACTGCATGGCATTGCTGCTGGTCTTGGCGGCGGCGCGCGCGCAGTCGGCCAGCTTCGAATTCTGGAGCAGTCACAGCGGTCCCATGGCCCAGGCCGTGCGGCAACTATGCGCCGGCTTCAATGCCGTCCAAAAGCAGCATCAGGTACGTTGTGTCACGCCCGGCTCCTATGAGCAGACCATGCAGAAGACCATCGCCGCCTATCGCGCCGCGCAACAACCTGCGCTGGTGGAAATCTACGATGTCGGCACGCTGGACATGATGCTGAGCGGAGCCATCGTGCCGGTCCACCAGTTGATGGCCGCGCATGGCTACCACGTCGACTGGCAGGATTACCTGCCCGCGATCCGCAGCTATTACACCGATGCCAAGGGGCAGTTTGATTCCCTGCCCTTCAATGTCTCCACCGCTGTTCTGTACCTGAACACTTCCAGGCTGCAGCAGGCCGGCATCAACACCCTGCCCGCCACCTGGAGTGAACTGGAGCAGGCCGCACGGCAGTTGCGCGCGGCTGGCCAGACCTGTCCGCTGGTGAGCGACTTCAATCCCTGGATCCTGCTGGAGCAGGTCAGCACCATTGAGGGCGCACCGCTGGCCGACCAAGACAACGGCCACCGGAGCCTGGCCACCCACTATCTGTTCGACCAGGGACTGCATCTGCGCTTCATGCAGCAGGTACAGCGCTGGCATCAACAGCATCTGCTGGTGGAAGCCGCCGCCACCCACACCGGGCGTCATACCCTGGCCTTCACTACCGGGGAATGCGCCATGCTGCTCGACTCCACCAGCGCCTGGCATGCCGTGGCGCGCAGCGGCCTGCCCGGACTGGCAGTACTGCCGCTGCCGGTGCATGCCGGGAGCGCGCGCCACAACAGCGTACCCGGCGGCGCCTCGCTGTGGGTGATGAAGGGATTTGACGACCAGGTCTATGCGGCCGTGGCGGCCTTCATCGCTTATCTGCAGCAACCGCAGAACCAGCGTCTGCTGGTGCGGCAGACCGGTTACCTGCCCGTTACCCGTCAGGTGGCAGCCCAGATCATGGACGATGCGGGGCACTATCCGGCCTCGGTGGTGGCGGGCATTCATTCGCTGGATGCGAACGCTGGCCAGCCAGGAGTCGGACCGCGCCTGGGCTTCTTCCCGCAGCTGCGGCTGGCCTGGACCGAGCAGGTGCAGACCGCACTGGCCGGCCAGCAGGACATGGCGAGTGCCCTGGCCAAGGCGCGCCGGCGGGGAGATGCCTTGCTGCAGCGTTTCCGCCTCACCTATGCCCCCGCCGATTCCCCTGCACCGCAGCGCTAGCACACATCATGGATACCCGCCCCGCCTTCCCTGCCCGCTGGTTCCCCCTGCTGCTGGCCGCGCCGCAGATGCTGATCGTGTTTCTGTTCTTCCTGTGGCCGGCCGTCAAGGCGATCGCCTGGTCCTTCTATCTGGTACGTCCCTTCGGCAACGGTTCGCGCTTCGTCGGACTGGACAACTACCTGCGCATCCTCACCGATGACGGCTTCTATGCCTCCCTGCGCGCCACGCTGGTCTTCACCGCCGGCAGTACCCTGCTGGCCGTGACCCTCGCCCTGGCACTGGCGGCCTGCCTGGAACTGGATGTGCGCGCCAAGCGCCTGCTGCGCAGCATCTTCATCTGGCCCTATGCCGTGGCCGGGGTAGTGGTCGGTATCGTGCTGAAGGTCTTGATCAATCCGGTTACCGGTTTGCTGGCTTTTCTCAACCACCTCTGGCCGGGCCTGTGGGCACCCCATCTGGCTGGCCAGCAAGCCATGCTGGTACTGATCGCGGCCTTCGCCTGGACCCAGGTGCCGCTGAACTTCATCCTGTTTTCTGCCGCCTTGCAGCGGATTCCCGCCGATCTGACGGGAGCCGCCGCCATCGATGGGGCTGGCCCGTGGCGGCGCTTCATGGATATCCAGTTGCCGATGATCGCACCGGCACTGCTGCTGGCCGGTGTCCTCAACGTGATCGAGGCCTTTACCCACGGCTTCGGGCTGGTGGACGCACTGACCCAGGGCGGACCCGGCCGCAGCACGGCGATCCTGGCCTATCAGATCTATTCGGATGGCTTCATCGGGCTGGACCTCTCGGGCTCATCGGCCTTGTCGGTGATCCTGATGCTGTTCATCGTGGCGCTCACGGTGTTGCAGCTGCGCTTCTTCCGCCAGGGAGCAGGACGATGGTAGAGCGCCATCCGCGCATGACCGCGCTGGCCTACTGCATCCTGGGGCTGGGCGTAGTGCTGGCCTTGGGGCCGCTGTACCTGATCCTGTGCTCGGCCAGCGTCTCCAGCCAGCAGTGGATCAGCCAGGGCATGCCGCTCATGCCAGGCACCGCGCTGCCGGACAATCTGCGCGAAGTGGCGCAGCGCATCGACCTGTGGCGCTATCTCTTCAACAGTCTGCTGGTGGCCGCCCTGGTGGTGACCGGCAAGCTGCTGCTGTCCTCGGTCACGGCTTTTGCAGTGACCTACTTCCAGCCGCGCTGCCGGGGCCTGATCCTGGTCTTGCTGTTCAGTGCCCTGCTGCTGCCGCTGGAAGTACGCATCGTCCCGACCTATGCAGCGGCCTCTGACTTGTTCGAACCGCTGCGCAGCCTGTTGCAGGCGCTGGGCCTGAGCGGACAGCATGCGGTGCCGTCGATCAGCCTGATCAATACCTATGCAGGCCTGTCCTTGCCGTTGGTGGCGTCCGCCACGGGAACCTTCCTGTTTCTGCAGTTCTACCGCACCATCCCGCCCGAACTGGTGGAAGCGGCGCGCATCGACGGGACCGGGCCGTGGCGCTTCTACGTAGATATCCTCCTGCCGCTGTCGAAGACCAATTTTGCGGCGCTGGGATCCATCGTCTTCATCAATACCTGGAAAGACTACATGTGGCCCCTGGTCATCACCAGCCATGACCAGATGCGCACCATCACCCTC
>NZ_DBIC01000001.1:0-4745 GCF_002296545.1 Herbaspirillum sp. UBA812
CCTGCAGGCGGCGGCCTGATGGCCTCCTGATTTCATCCTGTTCGCATCACTGAAGGAGCCCTCCATGGCATCCCCCCACACCTCCACTGCGCTGCTGCCCGCCCTGGCCGCCGGTCTGGCCGATGGCCGCCTGCGCGTGGTCGACCTGACGCAAACGCTGTCCCCGTCCTTCCCCGCGCTGCAACTGCCGCCGCAATTCGGCCAGGTGCAGGGCTTCAAGATCGAGCGCATCTCGCACTACGATGAATCCGGTCCGGCCTGGTACTGGAACAACTTCTCCTGTGGCGAGCACACCGGCACCCACTTCGATGCACCGGTGCACTGGATCAGCGGACGTGACCATCCCGGCAACAGCGTCGATACCATCGCGCCCGGCAACTTCATTGCGCCGGCCGTGGTGATCGATGCCAGCGCCGAAGTGGCCGCCAATGAAGACTGGCTGCTCGACGTGCCTTTCCTCGAACAATGGGAAGCGCAGCATGGTGCCATCCCGGCCGGTGCCTGGGTCCTGTTGCGTACCGACTGGTCGCTGCGGGTCGATGATGCGGACGCCTTCCTCAACCTGCGCGAGGACGGTGCGCATACGCCCGGTCCCACGCAGGCCGCTGTCGAATGGCTGATCCACCAGCGCAAGGTGCACGGCTTCGGCGTGGAAACCATCAATACCGATGCCGGCCAGTCCTACGCGTGGCCGGTTCCCTATCCTTGCCACACGCTTATGCACGGTGCCAATCGCTACGGCCTGCAATGCCTGCGCAATCTGGATCAGTTGCCGCCGCAGGGGGCGATGCTCTTCTCCGCACCGCTCAAGATCGAGGGCGGTTCCGGCAGTCCGCTGCGCGTGCTGGCGCTGGTGGAGTAAGCACATGGCCAGCGCACATTCCTTTGCCGGGCCGGATGCGGCCGATGTGATCTTCGTCGGCAGCGGCATCAATTCACTGGTCGGCGCCGCGCTGCTGGCGCGGCGCGGCAAGCGCGTGCTGGTGCTGGAACGCAATGACCGCGCCGGTGGCTGCATCCGCACCGAGACGCTGTTTCCGGGTTATACCCATGAGGTATTGTCGTCCTGGTATCCGCTCTTCATGGGCAGCCCAGCCTATGCCGAACTGGCCGACGACCTCAAGACGGCCGGACTGGAATTCCTGCAGCCGGCCTACACCACCGGACTGGTCACGCCCGATGGCCGGGGCCTGGCCCTGCGTCAGGACCTGGCCGATGCCGCTGCCCGCATCGACGCGCTGGCACCGGGCGATGGCGGGGCCTTGCTGGCCATGGCGCAGCGCCTGTTCGGACAGGATGCGGCGCTGACCTTCGGTCTGCTGGGCAGCGATCCGTATGGCTGGAAGCTGCTGCGGCTGCTGTTTTCCGAATGGCGGGCGCGCGGACTGGATGGCCTGCTCGGTTTTGGCGCGGATGCCATGGAAAGCTTCCGCCGCTGGTCGCAACGCACGCTCAAGTCGGATCTGGCGCGCGCCCTGATCGCCCCCTGGGTGCTGCATTCCGGTCTCGGTCCGGACGATGCCACCTCGGCCCTGATCGGCAAGCTGACCTTCGCTGCCGTCGTCAGCGGTGGCATGCCGGTGGTCAAGGGTGGGGGCAGCCAACTGGTGGCGGCCCTGTCGCATCTCATCATGCAGCATGGCGGCGAGGTCCGCACGAACGCTGACGTGGCCCGCATCATGACGCGCGGCGAAGGCCGCAAGCAGCGCGCCACCGGTGTCGTGCTGGCCGACGGTACGCAGTTGCAGGCCGGGCAGGCGGTGGTCTGCAACGTCACGCCGCCGCAGCTTTATGGCCGTCTGCTGGCGCAGGCACCGCAGGCGGTGCGGGAGCGGGCCGGGAGCTACCAGTTCGGACGTGGCGGCATGCAGATCCACTTCGCACTGGATGCACCACCGGCCTGGACCACTCCGGAGCTGTTGCAGGTGCCGCTGGTGCACCTCACGGAGAGCATGGAGCAGGTGTGCGGCAATGTGACCGGGGCCAACAACGGCTGGCTGCCGGCGCGTCCTACCTTGGCCATCGGCCAGCCGGTGGCCGCCGATCCCTCGCGCGCACCGGCGGGGGGCTGGATCCTGTGGATACAGATGCAGGAATTGCCGTCCCGCCTCAAGGGCGACAGCGCCGGCGAGATCGCCGTTGCGGCAGATGGCCGCTGGACCGCCGACGTACGCGAGGCCTTCGCGGACCGGGTGCAGGCGCAGCTGGAGCAGGTCATGCCCGGGTTGGGCCAACGGGTCGTGGGCCGCCGCGCTTATTCGCCGGCAGACCTGGAGGCACTGAACTGCAATCTGGTGGGTGGCGATCCGTATTCGGGCGTGTGTTCGCCCGACCAGTTCTTCTGGCTGCGTCCATTTGCAGGCAGCCACGGGGCGCGCGGACAGCAGACTACCGTGGCCAATGTCTTCCACATCGGTGCCAGCACCCATCCCGGACCGGGACTGGGCGCGGGTTCCGGTTACATGGTGGCGCAGCGGCTGGCCCCGCGCTGACGCGCTGTTTCTCTACTCTCTGGTCTGGAGGGTTTTGTGCGCCGGTGATCCCGGCGCATTTTTTTCTCATCAATCGGCAGGGGTCAGCGCGCCCGCAAGGTCTTGCTGGGCGATTCGCCGTAGCGTTGCTTGTATTCGTTGCTGAAGCGGCCCATGTGGGCGAAGCCCCAGCGCAGCGCCACACCGGCCACGTGGTTGCTGTCGCCGCTCATGAGCTCGGCACGGGCGCGTTCCATGCGCAGGTCGCGCAGGTATTGCATCGGGCTCACGCCGAGGAAATCCTTGAAGCCTGCATAGAGGCTGCGCACGCTCACGCCGGCGGCCTGGGCCAGTTGCTCGGCCGTGACCGGCTCGTGTGCGTGGGCTTCCAGGAAATCTTGGGCGCGCCGCACATGGCGCGGCAGGATGGTACTGCGCCGCGCCGGAGCATCCTCGCAATGGTTGTGACGATGCGAAGTGACCAGGATGGACGCCGCCAGCTGTTCGATCTGCGACACCACGATCTTGTGCATGGCCAGGTCGTGATGCTGCAGGGTGCAGTCGATCAGGTAGGACAGCATGCATTGCCACGGCGCACACTCGCGCCAGCGAAAGCCCAGCTCGAAACGCAGCGGCTCGTTGAGCGGGTGGCCGAGATAACCGACCAGGGTGCGTTCCACCAGCGAGCGCGACAGGCGCAGCATCAGCTGATCGGTACCGGCCATCCAGGTCATGCGGGTGGCTTCCTGCGGGCTCAGCACCGAGGCCAGCTCGGCCGAGGAATCGATGTGCTGTGCACCGCTTTCGATACGCGCCATCCCATAAAGAGGCATCTGCACCAGAAAGAAGCTGTCCAGCGAGCCCGGCTCGATCTGTACCGCCGAGCCATAGCGCAGGCGGCTCACCGACAGGTCGCCCAGCGAGGTGTAATGCATGCGCGCATCCAGTCGCTCGCCCTGGCCGGTGAGGTCCAGCCGGTGCGGTTTCATCACGCGGCCGACCATGGAGCGTACCTCGTCCAGGTCGGACGAGGCGAACAGGAGCTTGTTGGAACCATTGAGCAGGCGTTCGACCGACGCCGGCATGGGCATGCGCCCGGTGGAGGGATCGGAGTGGAGTACGTTCATCATGGCTGCTACCTCTGCAGGCTAGTCCGGCGGTGGTGTCTCTTGTCATCATCAGGGCGGAAACAAGAGGGCGGAAATGACTTCCTTTGCCTAACAAGTTTCGTGCCAAGATGTATGAAAAATCATGTTTTAGTTCTTGTGATGTCTTTATCTCATTGCCGGGCCCGTGGTGGCAATATGCGCTGCAACATGGCGTCATCCCGATTGCACGCGTGATGTTGTCGGCGTGCAATGGAAAATCCGTAAATCATTATCTTTGGTGAGTTTTTCAGTGCCATCAAGTTAGTTGCAGCCTCCATGATTCATGGCGTCAGAAGGGCAGGGCACGCCCTTGCCAGACCTCGCACGACCCATTTCCTATCCCCGGAATGCGGGCCTTATCCAGCCTCTGCCAAAAGTCCTGATGCATGATTAATCATGTATTGACGCCAGCCTCCCCGGGAACGAAAGTGCAACACAAGGAAATTCATTGCACACGGGGACCACGATGGCCGAGCGATCATTCGTAGAAGAAGTCAAGAAACTGCGCCTGGGCGCAGGGGAAGTATTCAGCGGCGAGGGCATCCTGGCCGTCACCAAGGCCTTGCTGGAGTCGGGCGTGGCCTATGTGGCCGGTTACCAGGGCGCACCGATCTCGCACCTGATGGACGTACTGGCCGATGCCCAGGACATCCTGTCGGAACACGGCATCCGCTTCGAGAACAGCGCCAGCGAAGCCACCGCCGCCGCCACCCTGGCGGCCTCGGTGAACTATCCGCTACGCGGCGCGGTGACCTTCAAGGCCACCGTCGGCACCAACGTGGCTTCCGACGCGCTGGCCAACCTGGCCTCGGGCGGGGTGCTGGGCGGTGCGCTCATCATCGTCGGCGAAGACTATGGCGAGGGCTCCTCCATCATGCAGGAACGCAGCCATGCCTTCGCCATGAAGTCGCAGATGTGGCTGCTCGATCCACGTCCCAACCTGCCCTGCATCGTGCAGGCGGTCAAGGATGGCTTCGACCTGTCCGAAGCCAGCAGCACGCCGGTGATGTTGCAGATGCGCATCCGCTCCTGCCACGTGCACGGGCAGTTCGTCAGTTCGGCCAACCGCCGTCCGTCCTTCACAGTCAAGTATGCGCTGGAAGAACCGACGCGCGAGCTCAGCCGC
>NZ_DBIC01000166.1:0-3351 GCF_002296545.1 Herbaspirillum sp. UBA812
CACCGGCAACACCACCGGACGCGGCACCGGCGGGGCCAACGGTGTCAACGGCGCCAAGGCGTACATCGTCAACGATGGCAGCATCACCGGCAACAAGGGCATCGCCATCGGTCTGGTCGGCAATTACGATGACACGCTCATCAACAACGCCAGCGGCGTCATCACCGGCGGCGCCCAGGCCACGCTCACCGGCCAGGGTGGCAGCACCGTACCGGGCGCGGCGGTGCAGATGGGCGGCGGCAACGATACGCTGATCAACTACGGCCGCATCGAAGGCAAGAATGGTCTGGCCATCGACATGGGCGACGGCGACGATTCACTGCAACTGCTGGGTGGCACCGTGATCGGCACCATCAATGGCGGCGCAGGCATCGACACGCTCACCACCGGCGGCACGCAGACCTTTGCGGCAGGGGTGCTGTCGGGTTTCGAAAACTACATCGTGCGCGACGGCGTCACACGCTTCAATTACGACCTCGGCACCGTCAACAACATGACCGTCAATCAGGGGGCGGTACTGCAGGTCAATGGCGCTTTCGGCACCAGCGGCAACCTCGCCATCAACGGCGCATTCCAGGCGGCGGAGGGCACGGCCACGCGCACCATCAACGTCGGCGGCAATCTCTCCGTGGGCAGCAACGGGACCCTGCAGGTGGCCGTGGCGGGACCGCAAGCCGATCGGATCAATGCAGCCGGCAGCGCCACGCTGGCCAACGGTGCGACCCTGCAGCCGGTGGTCAAGACCTATGTCCCCAATACCGCACGCTGGACCATCCTCTCGGCCGCAAGCGGCCTGTCGGTCGATGTGTCGACGATCCAGCTGGCCGACACCGCCACGCTGGACTACGGTCTGCAAGTCTCGGGCAATGACCTGATCCTCACCGCCCAGCGTACCGCCAGCGTGAGCGACGTCAGCGGCAGCCCGCTGGGCCGTGCGCTCGACGCGCTCGGCAACAACAGCAGCAACGCCCAGGTGCAGAACCTGCTGGCCTCGCTGGATGCCTTGCCCACGGCCGCCGCCTATCGCAGCGCGGTGCGCCAGTTGCAACCGGAAACCAATCGCGCCAGCCAGCAGGCGGCGCAGGTCTCCATGGGCAGCGTCTTCTCGGCCGTGGCCGGACGCGTGGACAGCGCGCGCGGCGATGCACCCGTGGCCAGCCAGGGTGGCAGCGGCGTGGCCACCGGTGAAGCCGCCGCACGCGGCCGTGTCTGGCTGCAAGGTCTCGGTGCCTGGGGCCGACAGCAGGCCCGCGCCGGCGCTGATGGCTATGATGTCAGCGCCTACGGCATGGCCGCCGGCATGGAGACCGACCTCTCCGCCCGCGAAGTGGCCGGCCTCACGCTCGGCTACACGCGTGCCGGCACGCGTGGCAGCGACAACGCCAGTGGCAATGACGTCAACGTCGATGCGGTGCATGTGGGCGGCTACGTTGGCCTGGACATGGATGGCTGGACGCTCGACGGCGCGCTCATGGTGGGCGGCAATCATTACAGCAGCCAGCGTGCCATCAGCTTCCTCGGCCAGACCGTCAGCGGCAGCTACAACGGCTGGCAGGTCGGTGCCCGCGTGGAAGCCGGCCTGCCCTTCGCCCTCAGCCAGCGCTGGTCGGGCCGCTGGCTGGCCGGCCTGCGCCTGTCGCACCTGAGCAATGAGGGCTACACCGAAAGCGGCAATGCGGCGCTGGCGCAGAACGTGGAATCCAGCCGTGCCAATTCGGTACAGCCGACCCTGGGCGTGGAATTCAATCGCCTGAGCGACAACGGCGACCGCCTGCAACTGCGTGCGCGCTACCTGCACGAGCTGGCGGGCAACCCGGATGTCACCGCCAGCTTCGTGGCCGGCGGTCCCAGCTTCACCACCGCAAGCACCGCGCCCAATCGCGATGCCGTGCAACTGGGCGTGAGCTATCGCTTCAACGGGGCCCAGGGCAGCTATGGCACGCTGGGCTATGACGCCGAAGTCCGCGACCGCTCGCTGATGCATCAACTGACCGCACGTGTGGGCTGGCTGTTCTGATGCTGTCCTGCCCATGAAACAAGGCCCGCAGCTTGCGCTTGCGGGCCTTTTTCACTCCGGCGACAATCGCCCGATGCGCTCCTCTTTCCTCTCCCGGTTCCGGCTACCCCGCCCTGCCCTGGCCCTCGCCAGCCTCGCCCTGCTGGCCGGCTGCGCCAGCGATCCCGATCTCGTGCAACGTGCCGATGCCCTGGTCGCACCTGCCGGCCTGCAACGCGAGGAAGTCCGCGGCGGTCCTTTCGTACTGACGGCCTACGTGCACGCGCGCCCGAAAGCCCCGCTGTTGCGCGTGTATCTGGAAGGCGATGGCCGTGCCTGGATCACGCGCAATCAGGTCTCCCCCGATCCGACGCCCCATACCGCCATGGGCCTGCGCCTGGCCGCCAGCGATGGCGGCGACGTGGTGTATCTGGCGCGGCCCTGCCAGTTCACGCCGATGGCGCGCAATCCGATCTGCCAGCCGGAGTACTGGGCCGGCCTGCGCTATTCCCCGCTAGTGGTGAGTGCCATGGATGAAGCCCTGAGCCGCTATGTGGCGCGGCTGCAGCCGGCCCGGCTGGAGCTGGTGGGATTCTCGGGCGGCGGTGCCATCGCCGTGCTGCTGGCGGCGCGGCGCAAGGATGTGAGCGCCATCCGCACGGTGGCCGGCAATCTCGATCACGTGGCCGTCAATCAATGGCACAAGGTCTCGCAAATGCCGGGCTCGCTCAACCCCATCGATGTGGCGGCGCAGGTGGAGCGCATCCCGCAACTGCATGTGAGCGGTGCCGAGGATACCGTCATCCCCACTGCCATCACACACAGTTTCGTCGACCAGGTCGGCCGCTGCGCCGGACTGGTGACCGTGCAGGGCATGGCGCACCAGAGCGACTGGGATCGACTCTGGCCCAAGCTGCTGGCAGTGCCCCTGCCTTGTACTGCCAAGCAGCCCTGACCGATCCACCATAAAAAATGGGTAGCCGGGAAAATCCGGGCTACCCATTTTTCTAACAAAACTTCATATCGTGATTGCCTGAAAAACAGGCAACCCCGCCATCACAGCGCCATATCGGCCGATGCGTTGGCTTTTGGCTTTTCCATGCTGCCACCCTTGCCGGTCTGGCCGGCCGCCTTGGGGGCGATCACCGGCGGCGGCATCAGTTGCAGCACGTCGGCGGTGTAGGCCCACTCCTTGGCGACCTGGTCCGGGTGGTCATTGAGCTTGGTGCCATAGCTGGGCACGATCTGGCGCACCTTCTGCTGCCATTCGGGCGTAGCCAGCTTGTCCTTGAAGACCTTCTGCAGCACGGTCAGCATGATCGGCGCGGCGGTCGAGGCACCGGGCGAGGCACCCA